>CALMAV010000548.1:19820-35576 GCA_937859895.1 uncultured Bryobacterales bacterium
GTCACGTCCATTGAAAACCTTCGGTATGATCACCGGCCCGCCAATCGTGAACCCGTACTGATTGCGTTTTAGAATCTCCCGAGGCTGGCCTTGCTGATTGGAAAAGAACGAATTAGCATCTAGCGCATCATTCCGCAAAAAATCAAAAACATCCCCATGGTAGGAATTTGTTCCCGACTTAGTGATAATGCTAATTACACCGCCTGCATTGCGACCGTACTCAGCATTGTAGTTGCTGGTGAGAATCCGGAACTCCTGGATCGTATCCGGGTTCGGATTGTAAACAATATCGTTATAGAGAGCACTGTTGTTTAAGCCGCCATCCAACAGATAAGTAATCGAGTCGTTTCTTCCGCCGGAAATGCTGAATCCGCCGAGGCTGCTGGCGTTTCCCGTAGTCGCGTTATAGGACGAACCCTCATTGGTAGGGGTCACTCCGGGCTCTAGCAACGCAAGATCCAGCGCATTACGTCCATTCAGCGGCAAGTCAACCAGTGGCCGACTGGTCACCGAGGCGCCAAGGGTGTCGCTTACCGTTTCCACACCGGCGCCTTGCGCTTCTACCTGTAAGGTTTGAGTTAACTGCCCTACCTCTAAAGTCACGTCCACACGCAGTGCCTGACCGATGCTTAGTGGCTGGCCCTCGATCTCCGCACGCTGAAAACCAGTCTGCTCTACCGCAACCTTATAAGTACCCACTGGCAGCTGGAGAACCTGATACGTTCCGTCAGATCCAGTCGTTGTCTGGCGAGTCGAGTTCTGACCAACGTCCGTCACGCTGACTTTGGCGTTCTCAATGACCGCTCCGCTGCGATCCTTTACTAAGCCAATGATTCTGCTGGTGGAAGCCTGTCCGGGGAGGAGAGCGGCTACCGTCACCATGCCAGTAATTAGGCAGGACAGAAGCCGCAAACGTGAATGAGGATTGGTTGATTTCACAATGTGTGTGTGATTCCTGAATAGATTTCAGCGATAGATTTTAATACTAATAAACAGGGTATTCTCTCTTGCAGTTCCGTGCAAAGTACCTGAAGTGCTGGCTATCTGACTGCCAGTAAGGGTATCAGAATAATCCTACTATCCCCTTTTTTGGAAGGGAAACTGAAAGCAAGCCGATACAGAACGCCTTCGTTTCTCACTACCAAGTAGAAGAATGCAGGCGCTAGCCAATCCGAGTCTCACAAATGCCAACACCAGGTCAAACCAGTGGGTCCTGCGTTTTTTTCCTTCGCTGACCGATTTGGCGTTTATCCTGCCGGCGGTGTTGCTATTCACCCGTATGAACGGCTCAGCCACTTTGCTGGCGGATGGAGACACTGGATGGCACATTCGAACCGGCGAATGGATCTGGCAGCACAGTGCTGTTCCCACTACCGATCTTTTCTCTTATACAAAGCCGCATGATGCCTGGTACGCGTGGGAGTGGCTATGGGATTTTCTCTTTGCAGGAATACATCATGTTGGTGGCCTGGGCGCGGTCGCTTTCGCAAGTGTCGTTCTCTTGGGCTGCATTTCAGTCTTACTTTTCCGGCTTGTGCGCCGGACCACTGACAACGATCTGCTCTCCTTTGCCATGGCCGCGCTTGCTATTGGCGGATCGGGTGTTCACTGGCTTGCCCGTCCGCATCTTTTTTCGTGGGTCTTCGTTCTGGTCTTTGCGCACGCGCTGCTTTCAGCCCGGCGCGGGAATAGGAAACCGCTCTACTGGCTCCCAGTCTGCATGCTGCTCTGGACAAATCTGCATGGAGCTTTCTTCCTCGGGATCATCATGGTGTGTATCGAGGCAGCAGGGGAAGTCATCGACGCTTTCCTGCACGCTCAAGATTTTCGCGACGCTGCTTATCATCGAGCCCGACCTTACGTTGTGTGCGCGATTGCATGTGCGGCCGTTACGCTCTTGAACCCTTACGGCTGGAACCTGCATGCCCATATCTACTCTTACGTTCACGACTCAAAGCTGCTCGACAAGATAGGCGAGTACCAATCCATCAACTTTCACAATCCGCTTGCTTACTTCTTTGAGGTGATGCTCCTGCTCGCATTGCCTGCCGTAAGTTGGTCGGTCTCTCACAGAAAGTATGCCTCCGCACTGGCGATTTTATTCTGGGCGCATCTGGGTTTGCTATCCGGCCGGAACATCCCTCTGTTTGTCATGCTGGTTTGTCCATCTGCAGCGTTGATGATCCAGGATTTGCTGATCCGGGTGGGCCATGCGCGAAGACTGTCGCTGCTTGCTACCAGAACGAACGGTATAGCCGCGCGCTTTCGTCCCTTTGAGCGAGCACCACGCTATTACGTGACTTCTGCATCTTGTCTGGTTCTGCTTGCAGTCTGTTTTGCTGCTGGGTTGCCGGGCTTTGAAGGTCAGTTCGACAGTAAAACTTTTCCGCACTCCGCTCTGCCGTTCATCAAAAAAGCGAGATTTAGCCGTCTGTTCACCACTGATACATGGGCGAGCTACTTCGTGTACAATCTCTATCCGCTGCAACCAACGTTCGTCGATGGTCGGAGTGACTTTTTTGGCCACGACATGATGGACGATTATGTTGCTGTCATTAACGCTCGCTTCGACTGGGAGCGCAAGCTGGATGAGCAGAGAGTGGATGCCGTTGCTCTTCGTCCCGATGACCCCGTTGTCAGTGCTTTGAAAATCTCTCGAAATTGGCAACTGCTTTTCGATAACGGCGCGGCCCTTATTTTTTGCTACAACCCGATGCGCCACCAAGACAAGGTTGCCGCCTCACAAGTTTCACCCGCTCTCAGTGGCGGGAGGAAAGCGCTTGGACTGTCCCAGCCAGGCCTCATTGTTCAATCAAACACTCAAATCAAAGAAAGGAGAAGCTCATGAACAGTTCAGCTTTATTAGCGTTTTGGAAGGAAGAGGACGGTCAGGATCTGGTCGAATACTCCCTACTGCTAGCCTTTATCGCGCTTGCAGCTGTTGCCTTGTTGAGCAGCGCAAAGGGTACTATCAGCAACCTTTGGGGCTCGGTTAACTCAGGGTTAAACACTGCTTCCACCGCAGCAGCCTCTTAAATAGGAGAGTCGGGCTTTTGAGAGCCACAGTACGGTATCTACCCGCTTTGGCTCTCCTTGTCCAAAATCAACAGTCCCCCTGGCAGTCATCGTTCGCTGACCGCTCAGGTAAACCCCATGAATCTTCTTCGCAGTTTCAGGTCCCATGAATCGACGTCTCGTTATAGTTTTTGTATTTGCGCTGGCAGTGGCGAGCCTGACAAGCTTCGCCCTTTACCAGCTCATTCTCGCGCGTATGCGGGCCCCGGTTGATAAGCCGGTGGGCACCACGCGTCTTGTTGTTGCTTTTCACGATCTGCAGGTTGGCGCGCTTCTGAAAGATTCCGACTTAGTTGAAACGCTGGTCAGCGGTCCGGTTGCCGATAGTGCAATTAAAACGAAGGCTGATGCTATTGGCCGTGGCGTGATTGCAACCATTTATCAAAATGAACCCATCCTGTTAAACCGGCTTGCGGCGAAGGGAGCCGGCGCTGGTCTTGCGGCCACTATCCCGATTGGTATGCGTGCCCTCGCTTTACCGGTGAATGAAGTAGTTGGCCTAGCCGGCTTTGTATCGCCGGGCATGCGCGTGGATGTGCTGGTTGCCGGAAGCGTTGCGACTGGCGAAGGAGTGAATAGTACCTTCTGCCGCACCATCCTGCAAAACATTGAAGTTCTCTCTGCAGGCCAGAAGATTGAGCGCAACATTGAAGGTAAACCGGAGTCGGCGCAGGTGGTCAATCTCCTGGTAACGCCCACGCAAGCTGAGACTCTGAATCTCGCCAGCGGACAAACCAAAGTGCAGCTTGTGCTGCGCAATCCACTCGATACAAAAGAAGCAAACACCAGCGGCATCTCCTTGGCTAAGCTGTTTGGACAAAGTGAAGTACCCGCGCCCAGGCCGGTTGCTTTCGCCGCCCCTCCTCCTCCTCGTCCAACCGCACAACCCATGGTTGCGAAAGAGCCTGAGATGGGAAGCATCGAAATCTTCAACGGGTCAAAGAAAAGCGAATTGAAGTACGAGGTCGCGGGAGCCAAATGAGGATACATGAACTTGCCCCCGTCCTGATTGCTGCCGCTCTTTATATCTGCCCGAGCCGTGCTGCGGACGTAGTCGTAGTGGTTGACAAATCAGTCATTCTTGCCCACGACAATTCAATTCGGCGCGTCTCTGTTTCTAATGCCGACATTGTGGAAGCAGCAGCCGTTAGCGCTAGGGAGCTCCTGCTAAATGGCAAGAAGCAGGGCGACACAACCCTGATGGTCTGGGATGCGAAAGGTACGCGCTCAGAATACGACATACATGTTCAGGCCAGCAGTTCCGCAATCGATGCGGTTCGCGGCGAGTTGGGACGAGAAGTCGGGCCAGATGTCTCTATGACTCTCGAAGGCAAGAACGTTTTCCTACGCGGAATGGTATCCGATGGGATTGCCGCCGACAGAGCCGCTTCGATAGCCGGCACGCTGGGCAAGGTGATCAATCTGCTCCGGGTGGCAATTCCGCCGCAAGAGCCGCAAATTCTCTTAAAAGTACGTTTTGCGAGCATCAGTCGCGTGGCTGCCCAGCAACTAGGCTTTAATTTTCTGGCGCTTGACCAATGGGGCATTGGCGCCACCTCAACGAACCAGTTTGGGGGTCAACCTAACCTTTCGACGACCAGCCACCTGGCAGGCAATTCAATCAGCTTTACTGACCTTCTGAACGTTTTTTACTTTAATCCAAAACTAGACCTCGGCGCTGTAGTGCGCGCTCTGGAAGCAAAGAGCCTGCTCGAAATACTGGCTGAACCAAATCTTCTGACCGTCAGCGGCAAGCAAGCGAGCTTCCTGGCCGGTGGTGAATTTCCGTTTCCTACCATCCAAGGTGGAGCTGCCGGGGTTGGTCAAATCACGGTGCAATTCAAGGAGTTTGGTATCCGTTTGGGCTTCTTGCCAACAGTTACCCCGCGGGGAACCATTCGGATGGTCGTCGCCCCAGAAGTCAGTTCACTCGATTACAGCAACAGCCTGACTGTCAACGGAGCCAGTGTTCCGGGCATAGCGACGCGCCGGGTGCAAACCGAAATCGAGCTGGAAGGCGGTCAAAGCTTCGTCATTGCGGGTCTGCTCAACAATCAAACGCAGGAGCAACTGAATAAAATTCCGGGCCTTGGTGATATCCCGCTCTTGGGCAAACTCTTCCAATCACGTCAGATTACGAAAAACAATAACGAGCTGCTGGTGATGGTAACTCCTCAACTTGTTCGCCCAGCTCCAGCTGGCGCAACAATGCCTGACATCAAAATGCCCATGCCGTACTTGAAAGAAAGCGCGCCGACTGCGCCGCAACACCCTGGCGAAAAGGTCACGGGCGCAGTAGAACCGCTGCTTAAAATTGACTCGCTGCCGGTTGAGGTCTTGAAATCTGGCGAAGGCAGCAACGTACCAACGGCTCCAAGCCCATCCGCTCCCCCGTCACAAATTTCGATCCCGATGCTGCAGCCGCCGCCTGGTTCTACCGCCTCTTCCAGCACACCATCTCAAGGCGGAAGCCACCCATGACTGCTATCACAAATCCAAGGCTGGTCGGATTTCTGGCCGACCCTTACCTCCGCATGGAGGCGCTTGACACTCTGAACCCGGTAGCGGAAGCGATGTCCTTTGAGAACCATGAAGGAGATTGGAACAGTCTGCTGTTTCGGTTGCACGAGTCCAAGCCGGAAGCAATCTTGCTGGATTTATCCAGCGTGCCTGCCGATTTGAATATTGCGATCCGGCAGCTTCGTTCGCAAGTGCCTCGGTTGAAGGTGATCGCACTACACTCCAGCGCTGAGCCGCAGTCGATTTTGTCGGCCATGCGAGCTGGTGCTAGTGAGTACCTGCACTCTCCGCTGGCTGACTGTCTCCAGCCCGCGATCACTCGGATCCTCGACGCGTCGGACACTGAATCGTCTTCGTCCGGGCGTGGCAAAATCATTGGCTTCCTTTCGTCCAAGGGAGGATGTGGAGCCACTACCGTTGCCTGTCACGTTGCAGGCGAACTGCAAGCGCTTACTAAAAAGAGCACTCTACTCGCCGACCTCGACCTGACTTCCGGTATTGTCAGTTTCTTGCTTAAGACGCCCAGCTCTTACTCTGTGCTGGACGCATTGAAAAACATTTCGCGGCTGGATGAAAGCTTATGGAAAGCACTTCTCACCGAGAAGGCCGGCTTGTCGGTAATGCCGGCGCCGGTGGTTTATTCCCGCTGGGATCACCCGGATGAGGAGCAACTCCGCCAAGTACTCCGGTTTGCTCGTACGCAACACGATTGGGTCATTCTCGATCTCGGCCGCAGCTTAAACTCTATTGCTACGGCGGTGCTGGAAGAGATCGATCATTTGTTTCTGGTATCGACGCTGGAGGTGGTGGCGCTCCACGGATTGCAGACCATCGTACACGGTCTGTTCGCCCAGTCCGATAAGCTGCAGCTAGTTCTGAACCGCACGCCGAAGACCATGGACATCAGCACACATGAGCTGGCCAAGGTGCTCGGTCGAGCCATCTACGCCGCTCTTCCCAATGATTACTTGAGCCTGTATCAGTCTTACTCCAGCGGCAACCTGCTCGACAGCAAGAACGTTCTGGCGCAGCAGTTCAAAGTTCTTGCTTCAAAAATCGCAGGGGTGCAGCCCGCGAAAACAAAGAAGAAGTTCGCACTCTTCGGTTAAGGACAAACATGGTCGTTACTGAAAATCCGGGTAAACCCGACGCGCGCCTCCCGCTGCCACAAGGGCCGGCTGGTGCTCCTGTCTCTCGTGAAACAGGCGGGGCGCAGTATCAGGAGCTGAAGTTCACAATTCATCGTAAGTTGCTTGATCGCGTCAACCTGGAAGCGGTATCGGCGATGCCGGGCGATCGCGTCCGTCAGGAGATGCGGCCATCCATTGCACGACTAATTGCGGAGGAGCGAACGCCTCTGAGCCAGACGGAAAAAGATAGGTTGACCGATGAGGTGCTCGATGAAGTATTTGGCCTCGGACCGCTGGAGCCGCTACTTCGCGACAAGACGGTATCCGATATTCTCGTCACTACACCGCGTTTGATCTACGTTGAGCGCAAAGGAAAACTTGAGCGAACCACAGTCGAGTTCCGCGACGACGCTCATCTGATGCGCATTATCGAGCGCGTGGTGTCGCGCGTTGGTCGGCGCATCGATGAGTCATCGCCGATGGTGGATGCCCGTCTGCCCGATGGTTCGCGTGTCAATGCGGTGATCCCACCCCTAGCTGTTGATGGGCCGCTGCTCTCCATTCGCCGGTTCGGAGGTGCGCCATTGCAGCCAGCGGATCTGCTGCGCAACCTCTCTCTGAACGAGGGCATGCTGGAGCTGCTGAAAGCCGCGGTGAAGGCTCGGCTGAACATCATTATTTCGGGTGGCACCGGCGCGGGTAAGACAACATTCCTCAATATGCTCTCCGGGTTCATTCCCGCAAATGAGCGCATTGTGACCATTGAAGATGCGGCCGAACTTCAGCTGCGTCAGACGCATGTGGCTCGCTTAGAGACGCGTCCGGCCAACATCGAAGGCAAAGGGGCTATCGCGCAACGTCATCTTTTGATCAATAGCCTTCGTATGCGGCCCGACCGGATCGTGGTCGGTGAGGTTCGCGGCGAAGAAGCGTTAGACATGTTACAGGCCATGAACACGGGCCACGATGGCTCGCTGACTACGATTCACGCCAACAGCCCGCGTGACGCTATTAGCCGGCTGGAAGTGATGATCGGTATGGCTAGTTCTAACCTGGCGACTCGCTCGATTCGCCAACAGGTCTCTTCAGCGGTCGATTTGTTTGTTCAGAACTCGCGCATGTCGGATGGAACCAGAAAGGTGACTTATATCACCGAGTGTCTGGGCATGGAAGGCGAACTAGTTACCACGCAGGATCTGTTTATATTTGAGCGAACGGGCATGTCCGCGGACGGCCGGGTGCTAGGTAGGTTCAAACCGACCGGCGTGCGCCCGAAATTCAGTGAACGGCTGAAGGCACACGGGATTGAGCTGTCGCCACATATTTTCCAGAATGTGACGGAGGTTCGCTAAGTTCGTATGATCCTGCTCGCCTTTCTGTTTGTTCTCCTGTTCGGTGTCACCATGGCGTGCATCGGTTTCGGTCTCTCGTACTTCAAGACCGTACAGAAGAACCAGATTCGCGCTATGTTGCGAAAGGCGGAAGCCTCGCCCGCCGAGCAGCGCAGTCAACTGCTTCGCCAGGACGAGAGCGCCAACTTTCTCAATACTTTTCTGCGCAGGTATCAGTTTATGGACCGACTGGATCTGTTGCGTGAGCAGGCAGGTCACGACTGGACCAGCACCAAGCTTCTAACACTCTGTTTGGCAGCGGCCGCCGTTGGTTTCTTTGTTGGGTCAAAGCTTCGCTTATTTGACTCCACCTGGTCTGCTTTCCCCATAGCTGTGCTGACCGGAACGCTGCCGTTTCTGCTTGTCCTGCGCAAACGAAGCAAAGCCATCGCCGCATTCGAGGAACAACTGCCGGACGCTCTAGACTTTCTTTCACGCTCCATGCGCGCCGGCCATGGCTTCTCAGTTGCCATGGAGATGCTAGCTAATGAATCTCCGGACCCGCTCGGAGGAGCTTTCCGACGCGTTTCGAACGATGTTGCTCTTGGATCCTCACTGAATGTTGCGATGAAGAGGCTGAATAATCAGGTGCCGTTAGTTGATGTGCGCTTTTTTGTTTCTTCAGTCCTGCTGCAACAGGAAACGGGCGGTAACTTGGGCGAAATCTTAAGCAAGCTCGCTGAGATCATTCGTGAGCGCTTTCGGTTGCGGGGAACCATCCGGGCCGCGGCAGCCCACGGTAAAGTCACTGGCATGGTCTTAGTGCTGATGCCCGCAGCGGTCACTGGATTCCTCTTGCTGACCAATCCGCATTACCTGACCGACATGATGCTGGTCCCGCTCGGCAAGCTGATGGTTTACGGCGCGTGCGGTGGACAGGTAGTTGGTTATTTCGTGATTAAGAAGATTACCGACATCAAAGTTTGAAGGGTATCTTATGTTCTGGATCTTTCTGCTTTTCCTTGGGTTGACGGCGGCCATCACTGCATTTGGCTACAAGCACTATGTCCGGCCTGGACTCATGCTCGACCAATTAGCGAGTTCCAGGTCCGATGCGGTCCCGCGGCAGTTGGGTGGAGAGCAAAAGCCAGAAGACGCCAGTTTATCTTTTGCAAAGTTCCTGGCTCCGATCGGCAATCTGTTACCGGTGTCGCCCCAAGATGCTCAGTTTGCCAAACAAGAGCTGAGCGCCGCCGGGTTTCGAACCTCTTCGGCTGTTCCTGTCTTCTTCGGTTGCAAACTCTGCTTTGCTGCCGTATTGGTAGTGGGTGCCCTGCTAATCCGCGACCATCTCGACAATCCTCTCTTTCGAGTGATCCTACCTATCGTTGGGGCCGGGCTTGGTTACCTGCTGCCCGTCTTCCTGCTCGGCCGCATGGTGAAGAAGCGCCATAAACTAATTCGGCGAGCACTGCCGGATGTACTCGATCTGCTGGTGATCTGCACGGAAGCCGGCTGCGGTCTGGATCAAGCCATTATGAACGTTAGCCGCGAACTGAAGTCCGTTCATCCCGCGGTTAGTGAAGAATTGAGCATGGTCAATATGGAAATTATGGCCGGAACAACGCGTGCTGACGCTCTGCGGAATCTCGCCAGGCGCACGGGTGAGGACGAAGTGAAGAAGCTGGTAGCAATTTTGATTCAGACTGATCGCTTCGGCACTAGTGTCGCTGAAGCTTTGCGCACGCAATCAGACTTTCTCCGAATCCGTCGCAAGCAGGATTCAGAAGAGAAGGCAGGTAAGGTGGGTGTCAAATTGGTGTTTCCCATTTTCTTCTTCTGCCTTCCGTCGCTGGTGGTTGTAACTGCCGGCCCTGGCATGCTTCAGCTCTTTAGCAGCTTGGGAAGCCTGCATCCTTAGTCACAATTTGCGCGTCGGTAGTTTATCTATACGCAAGATTTTTGCTGGCATAGACCTACTACCTAGCGTCGGGTTATACGCCGATCACAAAGGAGACGAAACAATGGATGGCATGACAATGCAAACAGTTATGTGGGTCGCCGCTGGCGGACTGCTGGTGTTCTACATGAAGCGCCGGCGCAATCGCAAGATGCTCCCCTAATCAGCATGACAAGAGTGGCTGAAGCAGGCGTTCTTCAGCAGCAGCTATACCGAATGCAAAACCCGGATGGCGGTTGGGGTTTTCACGGAGGAAGTTCCTGGACCGAACCAACCGCTCTAGCAATTCTTGCTTTGGGCGCTCAGTCCGAAGGAAGCAAGTCTGAGATTCTACTGCAGGGATATCAATGGCTGGACCGTTCGCAGCGCAATGATGGAGGTTGGGCACCGCAACCGGGTGTGGACGTCAGCACCTCCGTTACCAGTCTTGCGGCCCTGGCCTACTTGCAAGGCGAGCGATTTGCCAAGCTTCCTGCGGCGTTGAACTGGCTCAAGGGTCAGGTTAAAACGCCTGAGTCACCGGTCGGGCGGCTGATAAAGCGGCTGCATAACAGTTCAATCTCGCCCGAGATGGGTGCGGGCTCCTCCTGGTTCCCGGGTACTGCTGCCTGGCTTTACCCAACGGCAATGGCTGTACTGACTTTCTGGCGGGCCGCGAGCCGGACTGATGATAAGGATTTACGAATTCTCGGGCAGAATGGAGAAGCCTTTATCTTGTTGCGGCGTTGTCGTGACGGCGGATGGAATCATGGGGGATCTCATTACCTGAGTGAAGATGCATTCTCGTATCCCGAAATGACCGGCGTCGCGCTGCTTGCGCTGGAGCATGTAAACCCGAACGAACTGCGTTACCCACTTAAGCGCGCAGCAGCTTTTCTGCAAGCACCGAGTTCAAGCGAAGGGTTGTCGTGGCTTCAGATGGCACTAGCAAAACATAACGTTCCGACAACTGAATGCACGTCACAGTTCCCGTGCCGCACGACCCGCGACATGGCACTCCGCCTCCTGGCGCTTTCCGCAAGTAGCCCAAGAAACATCCTGGTCTGTCCACACTCTTAGGTAGAATGCACTTCAATCGGCGCTACTTCTTCCTGGGAAGCCTTGCTCTCGGAACCGGGTGCATGCGGCCACGATCCGAGATATCTGCACACCGGGTCACCATTGCCAAAGCTTTCGACTACTCGGTTGACTTAGAATCCATCGTGCGAAGAATTCTAATTGACCACCAAGTCAGTATTGCGGGTAAACGGGTTCTGCTGAAACCTAATCTCGTGGAGTTTAGCCCCGATGCGCCAATCAACACGAACCCAATTTTTGTCTCAGCTGTCGCCAGTGCCTTTCACGCATTAGGGGCGGCGAGTGTGCGGATTGCTGAAGGTCCGGGCCACCGTCGCATGACGCTTGATATGGCGGAAGCCGCAGGATACTTCAACGCTGTCTCCCGTTTTGAAAACTGCTTTACTGACCTGAACTTGGACGAGGTCACACGGCTGAAGCTTCATAATCCCAAGTCCACGCTTACTGAGTTATACCTGCCAAACACACTGCTTGCGGCCGATCTTCTGGTCTCGCTTCCCAAGATGAAGACCCATCACTGGGCTGGCGCAACACTTTCCATGAAAAACCTTTTTGGGGTTGTCCCAGGTTCTATTTATGGCTGGCCAAAAAACGTGCTGCACTGGGCCGGCATTCACGAAAGCATCGCCGATTTGCACGCGCTGTTTCCAAGGCAGTTCAGCTTGGTAGATGGCATTGAAGGAATGGAAGGGAACGGGCCGATTCTTGGGAACCGCAAAGCCGCAGGGATTATAATAGGAGGCTCGCATCCCCCGAGCGTGGATGCAACTTGCTGCCACATCATGCGGATTGATCCCGAGAAACTGCGGTATCTAAAGTTGGTGAAAAGCGACGACAGACCGTACGGGGAAAGCGTCAGGCAAATAGGGGAAACAGTCTCGTCCGTGCAAACTTCGTTTCGATTACTGCCTCAACTGGAACATCTACGGCTAAACAGCTGAGCCTCACTTCAGGAAGAGAGCGAGGCTTAGCTGTTCAGATAAACATCTCCTCATCTGAGGTTGCATGCTCCACTGTTGGACGAGCTTTCCCCAGGTGAGAAATCGTAGTTCGAATTCCAGCAAGTACGCCCTGGACCTCACGCACTGGACGAATTACCCCAGATTGGACAATTGAAACAGTCTGTTGCACACGGGTCATGGTATCGTCCATAACCATCTCGGCCCGCTCCATCTGAACCTTGGCTCGCGTGCTTGCGTCCGTCAACAGGTCGTCCACTTTGGACAATTGCTGCTTAGTGACGTCCAGAATGGAGCTGCTTTGATTACCGATCCGGTCAATATGGCCCTCTACTTTGTCCAAAGAGCGCTTGGAGACGTCCATAATTCCCATAACTGGAGACATGAGCGCATTCACCTTAGATTTTAGCTGCAGAGCCACTACCAACATGCCGACCAGCATGCCAGCCTGAATAAGCATTGCAAAAGCTGCTAATCCAACGAAGATGGTAAGGAGTGTTTGTTGATCCATAAGTGAATGCTACGAGATCCAGATTGACATTAAATCGACTCAGCTGTGCCGCTTATGGAACTCTGAGCAGTCCCGGGTTTTCCATCGGTAACAGCTTCGCGGTACGCCTGCTTACCAGCTTCTACAGCTGCATTGATTGTTTCTTTTTGACGAACAACGGTTGTTACGCCCTTGTCGTAGAGATCTGCCGCGGACTGCCTCACATCATCAGCCCGATTGCGGACATACTCGGTGCCCTCCTGCGCTCGATCCTTGATGAAGTCAGCACCTTCAGCGGCCTTATCGACAAGCATCTGACGCATTTCTTCTCCGGCCTTTGGCGCCCAGAGCACACCGGCAGCTACGCCGACACCAAGTCCCAGCAGAAAGTAACCGAAGCCGCTTCTTTCCCCCATAAATCTCTCCTCTTTCATTAGGCCGCAAAGGCCCTCAGTAATCCTAAATTACCACCTTTAGAGCGTGGTACAGTAGCAAACGTTTCGATAAGATGGCGTTTCGCAAGAGCCCGGTCAAGCTTGCTGGACAGGCGCTTTGGGACTATGCTCTGCGGCTAATGGCGCAGCGACCACATTCGGTGGGAGAGCTCCGGCAAAAATTAGCCCGTCGTGCAGCAACCCCGGCCGATACATCTGAAGCACTTGAAAAGCTGCGCGAGTACGGCATGGCTGATGATGGCAAGTTCTCTGAGACATTCGCGACAGCGCGCTTGCAAAATCAAGGGTTCGGAAAGATGCGCGTGCTGCGTGATTTGCGAACGAAGCGAGTCTCAGCCAAAGTCGCCGAAGAGGCAATTGGAAAGGTATTTGCCTCAACAGACGAACTGGCTTTAGCTGCTGATTTTCTCCATCGCAAATATCGTGGCAAGGATCTTAGCGCATTCCTACAAGAAGATAAGAACTTGATGAGCGCCTATCGCCGCCTACGCCTGGCCGGCTTTAGTAGCAGCTCCTGCATGACCGTGCTGCGGCGATATAAAGACAATATTCCCGAACCCGATGAATCTGAAACGGACGAAACCGAACTGAGTGGGGCCGGTGAGACAGATTAGAATTTCACCTGCGGAACTTTCTTCTCTTCCTCTGTGGTCTTGAAGTAATTGTCATCGCGGTGGAAGCCGAACATTGAGGCGGCGATGTTTCGGGGAAACAGATCGATATCGGTGTTGTATTTCTGGATCGCTTCGTTGTAATCACGGCGATCAACCGCAATCCGATTCTCTGTTCCGGCAAGCTCATCCTGAAGGCGCAGGAAATTCTCATTCGACTTCAGTTGCGGATAATTTTCGGAGATGACCAGCAAACGCCCCAGAGCGCCGCTCAGCTGATTGTTGGCAGCGATAGCTCCTCCGCGGTCACCGCTGCTCTGTGCACCACTTAGTGCTGCGCGCGCATTTGCAATCTCTCCGATTACGCCCGATTCTTGCTTGGCAAAACCCTTTACTGTCTCGACTAAATTGGGGATCAGGTCAGATCGCCGCTTCATATCGTTGTCGACCTGTGCCCAGCGACCTTGAATATCATTCTTTTCGGTGACGAGTGTATTTCGGGAGCCCATCAGCTGCCCTCCAAAGACAACAGCGACCAGAACGATTACGCCTAAAACAACTAACAAACCCTTCATAACTTACTCACTTTCTCCTTTGCGCTCGAGAGCATCAACAAAACTCACCAAAGCGCCCATCTCTTTCAAATAACTCTCGAATAACCCGTTCGCATCGGCTGCACCGTTCGTTTTGTCAGCCGAACGAAGCGCGAGTACGGCATGGCTGGCAGGCATAGCCCTGCCCATTGCAGTCTCCAGCGAAGTCAGAATGTCGGCCTTGCGGTAACGCGCCTCATGCCCACTCAAAATAAGAGCGTGGCGGCCCAATACACAAAAAGTAGATAGCGAATCGACTAGCAACTTGGTCAGCTTATCTGAATTCGACAGAACTTCAGCCGCTTTTTGTCTAAGACGAATTTGCTTGGCTCTCAGTTCATGTTCCACTTGCGCTCGATAGAATGAGCGATCAATTAGCAGGTTGGCAATCACGTCGATGCCATGGAGCACGCGACGATGCTCCTGCATGTCGTGAAATTCTATAGGAAAGCAATCGGTAGAAGTGCGGACCTCTTCGGCTGTGAGCAGCAAAGGCGCAGGACTACCAGCGTCTTTCCACCAGCGGAAGATGGGTTCGCAGGCGGCAAGCTCCCGCGGCCCTAATTCTTGCAGCACACAAAGCACGTTCAAATCGGACGAAGCCGGCTGCCAGTCACCCATCGCAGCCGACCCGTATAGAATTACGGCCTGCAGTTTGACTCCGAAGGCGTCTGTCAGCCTCTTCACAAGGCCGGACAACATTTGATCTACTGAATGCGACTTACCAATCGCTGCTTGCACCGCCACCTCCGAAGTCCCCTCCGCCAAAACCACCGAAGCCACCACTGCCGCCCGAGTCGCCGCCCCCGAATCCGCCGCTGCTGCCCCAGTTGCCTCCTCCACCATAGCCGCGGCCGCCGAGCATATTGCCGAGCAGCATACCTGTCATGAACCCGCCCCCGCCGCCATAGCGTCCGCCGCCACCGCGACGACCTCCGCGGCCGCCACGACCAAAGAGCCACAAAAGCACAAAGATGATCAGAACGAAGGCCGATAGACCGCCGCCTCCGGAATGTCGCCGAGGCTGAGGCAGATCGCGCCGGTCACCATCACGCGGCCCCAGATCGGGTGAAGCCCCAACTTCGTCACTTGGTATCGCAATCTTTTTGCCTTGTGCAATCTGCCGAGCCATCTCCTGGGCGGCAGCCATCAGTGCGGGTCCGTAATCGCCAGCTCGCAGTTGCGGACGCATGGCGCGCAATGTGCCACCAGAGAAGCCATCTGTAAGGTAAGGTTCAGTACCACGACCGGTTTCTATATCGCTCTTGTGGTCTTTGACCGCAAGCAGCAGAAGAACACCTTCGTTATTCTTCTTGTCACCAACACCCCAGTGGCGCGCCAGTTCGAGTGCGAAATCCCGAATGGGCGTATCTCCAACCGTGTCCACCGTAACCAAGGCAAATTGAACACCGAGTTCATGATCAACTCTGGTGCAGAACTCTTCCAATTGATCCTTGTCTGACGCGTTCACCACTCCTGCCAGATCGCTGACGTATCCGGTCGGGGCGGGCAGCTTGTTCGGATCGGTTGCAGCCGGGCAGAGCTGAAGAAACGC
>CALMAV010000548.1:35586-38920 GCA_937859895.1 uncultured Bryobacterales bacterium
AAAAGTAATTGCCTCGCTCGGTCGCATGCAATCAAAGGGTAGCAAGCTACTTAGTAATACGAGCGGCAGCCGATAAATGTTCAATGCATTGGAGCAAGGCGCAAGCTAACGGGAAGATCCAACATAATGGACAGATAGGGCAGTTCAGATGGCAACTCAACCAAGACCCGGATGCAGTTTCAACTTATACCTGGAGTTGGAGCGGAGCGCGGAGTACCGAAGCGAGTACCGGGATGGAGAGATCATTGCCATGTCTGGAGGAACACGAGCGCACTCAAGGTTATCTGCGCGAATGATCGCGTTGTTGACTCGTACCAGTAATTGTGAAGTCTTTGACAGTAATATGCGACTGTATATTGAACTCTACAATGAATGTACCTATCCTGACGCTATGTTGATCTGCGATCCGGTTCAATTTTGGCGTGATCAGGATGATGTCGTGGTGAACCCATCCGTTGTGGTAGAGGTTTTATCTCCATCGACTCAAAAGTACGACCGAACTACGAAGAGTGTTTATTACCGTAGCATCCCATCGTTGCGGCACATTGTGCTGGTTTCCGCCGACTCGATTGCTGTGGAGTGGTCTACTCGTCAGGACGAAAGCACCTGGACAATCAAGCAATTTGTAGGTGAGGCTAATCTGCCTTTAGGTTTTGAGATGGGAGATGTATACCAGGGCATCCTCTAGACAACCTAGGTTAACAGCCTCAAGAGGCGGGCAACTTGGATTGAGATGAGTGCAGCTGGGGAGGTCAGTAAGAGCTCAGATGTCATCGCTAACCAAACGGCAAGCCTGGGGCGTTGCGATTGTGGCAATACTGGTTCTGCTCAGCCCGGTTTTCCTCATCGCGTTCTTAATGGCTGACAATTTCCTTCGTGCTTTGTTTTCTCCAACACGAGATGCGGTGGTGGTTGAACCAACCAGAAACGCTTTGGCTGGCACCTATGTCTCGCTTGCAGCAACACTTACGCTTAGAGCGGATCAGACCTTTGAAGTTACCAATCTCCCCAGCTTTGATATGGAGGGCGAAAGGCAGAGTTGCGAATGGAACGGTGTCGGTCGCTGGACACTTCACCGAAGTAGTCTCGGCTTATTGCTGACTGATTCATCTCGCGCTCATGGCAAGATCAATTGTTCAGAGGGAACCCAAGACAATTCATTCGTCGTGCTTGGCCAGCAACCGCCTTACAAGCTTTACCTAGTCATTGGCGACCCGGACAGTGGTGAGGGCCTGGATTTTGTAAGGACAGCCCGCTAAGGAGCTGTTCCGGAATGTCCAGTTCCGTTTGAGAATGTTACTTCAAATTCAACCTTGGAAACACAGCTTTGGGGGCGATTGCGGCTGGTGGGACTTTGCCAGCGCTCTTCGGTTAACTTGACATCCGTTAGTTTCTCGATGTCAATGCAGCGCCAATTCTCGTCTGAACCTTTGTGCCCGAGTCCGCTGTGGCTCTCGCCTCCAGACTGGTAGCAGAGAACCCGTAGGGAGTCGCCTTTGGTCCGACCTAGGACATAGGGGCAAAGCACTCTCCGAAATTCTTTGTATATTGCCGAAACAGGCTGCTTGGCGAGCATTGCTTCTTTAAGCAATGTATAGATAGCTTCGTAACTTTGTTGCCGGATAACGCGGACGGCAGCCATGGTTATAACGTACCGTCCAGCGTTTCCAGATTTAACTATGCGGTGCGCTGTTGCTCAGAGACGCCGCTCTCACGCGTTAGTGCAGCCTGTGCCGCAGCCAGGCGAGCGATCGGCACACGATAAGGCGAACACGAAACGTAGTTCATCCCAATTCGATAGCAGAACTCAACGGAGCTTGGCTCGCCGCCATGCTCGCCGCAGATGCCGACCTTCAGATCCGGGCGTGTCTTGCGACCGAGTTTGACTGCCAACTCAATCACTTTGCCTACGCCGTCCTGATCGAGTACGGCAAACGGATCAGCCTTGAAGATCTTTAAATCTTCGTACTGCTTGGAGAATTTCGTATAGTCATCGCGCGACAGACCCATTGTGGTCTGGGTCAGATCGTTGGTGCCGAAGGAGAAGAACTCAGCTTCCCGAGCTACTTCGTCAGCAGTCATGGCAGCCCTGGGAATTTCGATCATCGTGCCGACGTAGTATTTGAGGCTGCTTAGACCCGCAGCGCCCAGCACCTCGTCCGCGATCTTAACAACCAGCGCCTTCTGATTTTCCAGTTCCTTGACGCTTCCAACCAGTGGGATCATCACTTCAGGAATAACCTTGATGCCTTTCTTGGCAACCAGAACGGCCGCTTCGAAAATGGCTCGTGCCTGCATCTGCGTTACTTCCGGGTAGGTAATGCCAAGACGGCAGCCACGATGGCCCAGCATCGGGTTGAACTCATGCAGCTCTTCCACACGGCTCAGCAGTTCGGGCAGATACTTCTTGAGCTCGCCGGTTGTGACCTTGTAAGTGGCAGCTATCTCCTTCTTCTCCCGAGAAGAAGCATGCGGCAGCTTGGCTAGGTCAACCATCACGTTTTCACGCTTAGGCAGAAACTCGTGCAGTGGCGGATCAAGGGTTCGAATCACGACAGGGAAGCCGTCCATCGATTCGAAGAGGCCAGCGAAGTCTTTACGCTGCATGGGCAGCAGCTTCAGCAGAGCTTTGGAGCGCGCGGTTTCGTCACGGGCCAGAATCATCGCCTGCATAAACGGAATGCGGTCTTCGGCGAAGAACATGTGCTCAGTCCGACAGAGGCCAATTCCCTCAGCACCGAATGCTCGCGCTGCTTTGGCATCGCGGGGAACGTCAGCGTTCGCACGAACGCCAAAGCCACCTCGATACTCATCAGCCCATTGCATGAATGTCGCAAAGTAGTGCGACTTTGGGTCCGGCTCGTTTGTCTTACACTGCCCTAAGTAGACTTCGCCGAGTGTGCCATCGAGAGAGATCCAATCGCCCTCTTTGAGAATCTGCTTTTTGCCTTCTGCGCTGATGGTGGCAATCTTCTTGTTCTCATCCACCGCGACTGTTGAGGCACCAACCACGCAAGGACGCCCCATGCCGCGAGCTACCACTGCTGCATGGCTTGTCAATCCACCAACCGCCGTCAGAATTCCTTTCGAGACATCCATGCCGTGAATGTCGTCCGGCGTCGTTTCTTTGCGAACTAGAATGACTGGACCTTTCTTGGCCAGTTCCACTGCATCCTCTGAGGAGAAAGCCGCGCGCCCTACCGCAGCACCGGGCGAAGCAGGCAAGCCCGTCGCGAGTTTCACCAAGCCTTTGCGCATGGCCGGATCGAGTACCGGGTGAAGCAGTTGTTCCATCTGGTTTGGAGCTACTCGCTGAACAGCTTCCTTCTTGCTG
>CALMAV010000549.1:0-9609 GCA_937859895.1 uncultured Bryobacterales bacterium
ACTATGGGGCGCTCCAGATTGAGCTGTAAAACGTGAACTACCTGGAAGCTTTCGCTATGGCTTGACAAAGCCAAGCTTCACCAAATCGGGTGCAGGTAAAGGAGCGTTGAACTGCGTCTGGGCAAACGTCTCTTTGACGCGCCCGGATTCCAGAGCGACACCGAACGGCGGATCAACAAACGGAAAGGCCTGCCTCAGCTTGGCTGTCTCCAGGCTAGTCTGCGCTTTCAGGTTGGTGTCGCGCAGGAACGCGGCAGCAAACTGTCCATCGTGCGTAGGTATGGCCACAATGCGAGTATTTTCCCAATGGAGTGTTGACAAAAATTTCGAAGCCTGGTCACAATGCGAGCACTCAGGATCATAAAAGAACAAGAACACTTTGCCTTCTGCTAGATTCTGCGGCTTGCCGTCAACAATCACCGGGGTCGGTACCTGAACCTTGGCACGCATCGTTGCGTTCAGTCCATAACTAACACCTGCTAAGACCAGGACAGAGGCAAGTACCGTCGCCGGAACACGGAAGCTTTTCAGTGCGGGCGACCAGGCAAAAGCAGCCACGCCCAGCAGAAGCATAAGCGCATCGCCGACGAAAAAGCCGGGCCCGACGGTTCGCTTGATCAAAGGAAAGCAGCTGCACTCATGGCCAACCAGCTTGCTGTAGTAAACGCCGATCCAGCCAATGAAGAAGACCAGTAGCGCTGAACCGAGAATGCCACCCAATTTGCGATAGCTCCGTGTCAGCAGCAAGACGGCAGTGAACACTTCCAAAGCACCCAAAGTTGCGGCCCCCACTGTACCCCAACCGCCAGGCACCTGTGCCTGCTCCAAAAGCTCACCCGCCTGGAATGGTAGCAGCATCTTCCATCCGCCAGAAACCAGATAGATGATTGCGAGCAGAACCGCCGCGATTGTCCCTACCGACCGCTTCCAAGTCCCACTTGTCCCTCCAATGGCAACTGGCGAGCTGTGGAGAGCTGTATTGTGCATCCTGAACTAATTGTATTCTTATTTGTTGCCCTACCGAATTTCGTCCGCTTTCACTTTATTGTTGCTTGCCCTGCCCTGCTTTCCAGCGCCGCCGTCGGATCAGAAACTTGATGCGGAAGTGCGCCGGATTACCCGGTCGGCAATCCTGATCGACACGCATAACGATACGCCCAGCTTCACGGTGGATGGGTCGGACATCGGTCACTCTCCGAAACAGCAGACCGACATACCGCGCCTGAAGGAAGGAGGTGTGGGAGCAGTCTTCTTCTCGGTTTATGTGGCAGCGACGTACGTGGAAGGAAAACACTCGGCCAACCGCGCACTGCAGATGATTGATACTGTTCAGCACGACATTATTGATCGATACCCGGATGCCTTTCAGCAGGCCTTCACTGCAGACGACATTGTGCGAGCTCACAAGCACGGCAAGATCGCCGCATTGATGGGCATTGAGGGCGGTCATGCCATTGAAGACAGCCCTCGCCTGCTCCGCGATTTTTATCAACTTGGCGTTCGGTACATGACCCTGACCCACTGGAACACCAATAATTGGGCAGATTCATCTGGAGATATCAACAATGACAAGGTCCAGCATCACAATGGACTGACGCCGCTCGGCAAAGATATCGTTCACGAGATGAATCGGCTCGGAATGATGGTGGATATTTCGCATGTAGCGGACAAAACGTTTTACGATTCTCTTGAAACGAGCTCGGCACCGCTAATCGCTTCTCACTCGGCCTGCCGCGCTCTGTCGAACGTGCCGCGCAATATGACCGACGACATGATTCGCGCACTGGCCAAGAAAGGCGGAGTGATGCAGCTGAACCTCTACTGCCCGTTCTTGTCACAGAAAGCTGCTGATGCCCACAAGGACGCACCCGTTCGGGCAACACTGAGCGATGTGGTGGCGCACATCAACCACGTCCGCGACATTGCCGGCATCGACGCGATTGGGATTGGCACCGATTTTGACGGTATTACTTGCGCGCCCGTGGGCCTAGATGATGTCTCAAGGTTTCCAAACCTGACGCGCGCATTGCTGAAGGAAGGCTACTCCGCGTCTGACATTAAGAAGATCTATGGCGGCAACACACTACGACTGATGCACGCGGTAGAGAAGGAACGAGATACTTTGGCGCGGCAGTAAGAGCATCGCTACGCGTTTCGGAAGAACTCGTCTTCCGCAGATAACCTGCTACACTCGATTCGATTCCAAGGGGAGACCCATTGCGTTACCGCCGTATTGCAAGCTTGATTCGTGTTCTAGCGAGTCTGGTTATCGCAGGGCCCGCATCCCCGCAATTGGACTATCAGCTACATGCCGAAAGCACGCTGGTTGTGATTCCGGTCAGTGTGACCGATCCTGCAAACCACTTTGTACTGAACCTCGGTAAAGATCGCTTCTCGTTATTTG
This sequence comes from uncultured Bryobacterales bacterium, assembly GCA_937859895.1. GTDB lineage: Bacteria > Acidobacteriota > Terriglobia > Bryobacterales > Bryobacteraceae > Bog-105. The sequence goes on from CALMAV010000549.1 coordinate 2,405, forward strand.
AAGACGGAGTCAAGCAGCGGATCACTCAGTTTGCCGGTGAGGATGCGCCGCTGTCGATAGGCTTGCTCATAGACGTCAGCGGCAGCATGGGCAGGAAACTCGTCATCTCTCAAAGCGCCGTGGCTGAGTTCATGAAGACCATGAATCCGAAAGACGAAGCGCTTCTGCTCGAGTTCGGAGACAAGGCTGAATTAACGGTTCCTTTCACAACCGACCCGAAAGTGATTAGAGACAAGATGAACTCAGTACAGTCGTCTGGACTCACAGCACTACTTGATGCCGTGCATATGGGCTTGGCTGAGATGAAAAAGGCCAAGAACCCGCGCAAAGCACTGCTGATCCTCTCTGATGGCGGTGATAACAACAGCCGCTACACGGCTACCGAAATCCGGGACATTGTGCGCGAAGCTGACGTTCAAATCTACTGCATGGGCGTATTCGAGTCTGCGATGATCGGCCTGACTCCCACGGAGGTTTCGGGTCCGGCCTTACTGGGTGAAATCTCCGACCAGACTGGAGGGCGAGTCTTTCCGGCCCGCTCTATGAGCGCGCTGCCAAGCATTGCACGAAGAATCGGAGTAGAGCTTCGAAACGAGTACATCCTTGCATATGCACCCTCCAATGCGAACCGGGATGGAACGTACCGAAAAATTCAGGTTAAACTCCAAGCTCCTGATGGTCTACCCGACCTCAAAGCCCGCTGGAGAGTGGGCTACTACGCGCCTGCACAGTAGCTCATTGGGCCGAGCATAACCACGGCACAATTGCCTAAAACCGGGCTCCTTAGCGGTGCCCCATGTGTCCACCAATGTGAGGCGTCATCGAAGCTCCCGGTCGTGCGCTTACTGGGGCAGACGGCCGGACAACAGGCGGGTGATAGCCGGACCCCATTGTCGGCATCGGGTGATAGCCAAACCCGACCGTTGGTAAATGAGCCAGGCCGTTAACGCTTGGGGACGGCCATCGAGTAATCACGGAAGGAGGATGATAACCGGCCGGGGGATGGTAACCGGGGCGGGTGCTTATAGGCCACTGCGAACCAGCAGGCCGGTGATGGTATGGATGTAACAGAAAGAGGCCGCCAGCAGGAGCAAAGGACGAGTAGGGAGTTGGCTGGTATACGTAATACGGGTTGTTCAAGCTTCCATAGTTTGAGTATCCGAGCAGCGGACTAGCTCCGACAGAATAGCTCGGCGACAGATAGCTCGGAGGCACAACGTACAGCCCACCTATCCCTCCGGGATCTCCATCGAGATCGTCCGTCTGATCTGCCGACGCTAGCTGGCTTTGGTCTGCTATTACAGTACTGCGATTTAAGGCCCAATCGTAGAATTCGTCCGTGGCGCCATCACCGAACTTTTGAGTCGTAAGCTCCAGAGCGAAGTAGTAGAGGTGCGACGAATCGACGGTAGTCGAAACCCCGTGACTCTTCACTTTGCACTCGCCACTGTATACCTGCAGTTCGCCAACATCTGAGTCGAGCCGGTAAATTCCCGGCTTTGGAAAACGAACTTCCGCTCCCTCGTAGCTGAGCACAATTGCACCATCAGACTTCGCATTGAGACTGTCCAGGATCGCTGACCCCTTCGTAAACTCGAGGCGCGTATCCGTAAGAGAGTTCGATACCATCCGCAGAGAGCTGTGGTCGTCAAGGCGAAGATAAACACCCGGAGTGAGCACAAGTTCCGCCTTCCCCTTTTCGGTGCTCATGACCGATCCGTTGTTGAGGCTGGGGAACATTGCCGCCTTGTGCTCAAGCGGCTTGTCATCCAGAATCACAGTACCTTCGAAGTATTGAAGCAGCCCCGAGGAAGCGGAAACTACGTCCTGGGCAAGGCCTGACTGGCAGGTGCCCAGTAGGAAAGCGGAGAGAACCAGCAAACTCCTGCGCATATACTCTCTGGACACTAGCATCTCCGCCTCCAGACTACTTGTCAACGGAAATCGTTTGCTTGCCCGCGCGATCAAGTCGCTTGGCTTCCTGCCACCGCTCCTCCATATCCTCTAAGGAGTGCGCTCCACCTTCACCCAACGCCAAGGTCCGTTCGACATACGCAAATCGATCTCGAAAGCGCGCATTTGCCTTCCGCAATGCCTGCTCGCTGTCTACTTTCATCCAGCGAGCCAGATTAACCACAGTGAACAGCAGGTCACCCACTTCGTGTTCCAACTCTTCGGGACTGCCAGTCTGGCGAGCTGCGGCTACTTCCGACGCTTCCTCCGTCAACTTCTCTAGAACGCCATCGACCGTTGGCCATTCGAACCCAAGTCCGGCAGCCTTGGCGCTGATCTTTTCCGCCTCGACTAGCGCTGGCTGCGCGCGCAGCACCTCATTCAGAACTGAAGAGGCTAAAGCCTGCCCTGCATCGGCCCGTTCAGCCTTCTTGATTTCATCCCAACGCTTCTTTACATCGTCTGCCGTTCGTGCCTCGGCGTCCCCGAAGATATGTGGATGGCGGCGTACCAGCTTTTCATTGATGGCTCGGAGGGAATCAGCAATATCGAACAACTGTTCCTCTCGCGCGATTTCAGCCAGAAACACAGGCTGAAGCAGCAGATCGCCCAACTCGCCCTGCAACCCGGGCCAGTCCCGCCTATCTATCGCATCCAGAACCTCGTAAGTTTCCTCCAGCGTATAAGGCTTAATGGAGTCAAAAGTCTGCTTCTGGTCCCATGGACAGCCGCCCGGCGCTCGCAGCCTGGCCATCAGTCGAAGGAGTTCAACGAAGGCAGTTCCTGCTTCCTGAAAACGATCAGCCACGCCCGATAGTAGCCAAGTTCACTCTGCCAAACTAGAAGAAGCACGCCCCATGTCTGACCCCAACACTCTCCCTGCTCCTCCGGCTAATTTCCTGTTTCTCGTCGAATCTATCCTGATGCAGGCGCAAATGCAGCTCGGCTTGCTTCAGTTTGCTGAATTCGAGGGCGAGGATGAGGGGCCCGACCTCCCCATGGCTCGCCACTCGATTGACTTGCTGGCCATGCTGCAGGAGAAAACGAAGGGCAACCTCACTCCGGAAGAACAGCGGCTGCTTGAGAATGGCTTGACCGAGTTGCGGTTCCGCTATGTGCAAATTGCCAAGCAGGTGGAGGCCGAAAGCGGAGGAGCAGCGCCGTCCAGTATCATCCCACCCGCTGAGCCGATCAGGCCGGAGCCAGCCAAGGACGACGATCGACCGCGCATCATCTCGTCGGGTGGCGGTAAAGGTTCAAAGTCCGAGTAAGATGCTGGACGCTTTCGAGCACGCCTCTATCCTTGTGCTCGGCTCCGGCACCAGCGTAGGAGTCCCAATGATTGGCTGCCGGTGCAAAGTCTGCTGTTCGGATGACCCGCGGGATAAGCGGCTCCGGCCTTCCGTGCTGCTGCGCTTAGGCGAGAAGCGTGTGCTGATCGATACGGCCCCTGACTTCCGCTATCAGGCGCTTCGGTACGGCATTGAACACCTGGACGCCATTCTTTATACCCATGCCCACGCCGATCATATTCTGGGCCTTGATGATGTCCGGCCCTTCAACTTCATGCAACGGACTGAGATCCCTATCTATATGTCGGAAGGCACCTGGGAGACACTGGAGCGCACCTTTCGATATGTATTCAATGGCGTCGTCACCGAATCGAGCCGGCCACGCCTAGCACCGCACTTCTTTGGCGATGAGCCTTTCGTTGCCGCCGGTATGGAGTTTCAGCCCATTCGGATTTCGCACGGTCGTGGTACCGTGCATGGCTTTCGCTTCGGCGATTGCGCGTACCTGACCGACCACAGCGGCATTCCTCCCGAGAGTTTGCAGAAGCTACACGGGCTTGACGTTCTCTTCCTGGATGCTCTTCGGAACAATCCACATCCCACGCACTCAACAGTTGAGGAGTCGCTCAGGACGGTCGAGCAGCTACGTCCCCGGCGCGCTTTCTTTACCCATATTTCGCACGATCTGCTGCACGCGGGCATCGAAGCCCGGTTGCCGGACCATGTTCATCTGGCTTACGACGGCCTCGACATTCCGATTGGATACGGGGATGGTGTATGACGGCCACAGTTTTTCGTTCTCTGGAGGAGGCCTGTCGCGGTGCCAAACCCTGCGCTCTGGCGATTGGCAATTTCGACGGCGTTCACCTCGGTCATCAGGCGCTTCTCCGTAAAGCTGTGGAGACCGCCGGAGCTAATGTTTCTGAGCCTAACAAGGAAATGCCGGCAGTTCTAACCTTTGATCCGCACCCGACGACCATCGTGGCTCCGGAGCGCATTCCGCTGAAGATCTACAGCTTGGAGCAGCGTCTGGACCTGCAGAGCGAGTACGGCGCGCAACAGGTGACCGTTCTTCCTTTTACCGCGGAGGTCTCCCGCCTTTCTGCCCGGGAGTTTGTCGAGCAGATTCTCGTGCGTGGATTGCGAGTTCAGACCGTGGTAGTGGGGGAAAATTTTCGGTTTGGTTTCGGCCAGAGTGGAGACATCTCGGTGCTCTCCCGACTCGGAGAGCAGTTCGGATTCCAGGCGTTTTTTTTGCCTCCTGTCCTGACTCGCGGCGAAGTAGTCTCCAGCTCGGCCATTCGGCGTTACTTGCTGGAGGGCAAAGTTGTGCGTGCTAACCGTATGCTCGGTCGATGTTTTGCACTACAAGGGCCGGTGGTGTCCGGTTTTGGTATCGGCTCTAAACAAACTGTTCCTACACTGAATCTCCGGCCCGCTTCTCATCAGGTAATCCCACGCGGGGTTTTCATTACTGAGACGGTGGATAGCATCACTGGGAAGCGCTGGCAATCTATTACCAACTCCGGGTTTCGACCCACATTCAGCGGCGAAGAGCTCACAGTAGAAACATTCATTCTCAGCCCATTCGAACCGCCGGCTCCCGCCCAAATCTCAGTCGAATTCCGTCGCTTCGTCCGATCGGAGCGAGCCTTTCCGAACCCACAGGAGTTACGGGCTCAGATCCTGCGCGACGTTGCCCGAGCTCAGGCTTACTGGCGGAGAGTCGCCGTGTTCGGCAAGCCCGCTGCTTCGATATACTGAGTTGATTTCACCGTCCCTCGAAAGTAGACTCCACTATGCAGCTAACCCCAGGCAAACTAAAGCACCTCAACAAACTTTCTAATGAGAATGGCGTGATCGCGGCTGCCGCGATGGATCAGCGGGGAAGCTTGAAGAAGAGCATTGCTAGCGCCAAGGGAGTAGAGGAGAAGGAAGTTTCGGACGAGATGATGTCCGAGTTCAAAATCGTTGTCTCGAAGGTTCTGACTCAGCACGCCAGCGCCATCTTGCTCGACCCAGAGTACGGATTGCCTGCGGCCGAAGCGCGTTCACCCAGAGCCGGTCTCCTACTCGCTTATGAAGAGAGCGGTTATGACAATGAGAAGCCCGGTCGTCTGCCCGACCTGCTTCCGCATATGTCAGTCAAGCGCATCAAAGAACTCGGCGCAGATGCAGTCAAGATTCTGATTTACTACTCGCCGTTCGAAGCTGGCGATATTAATGACATCAAGCACGCCTTTATTGAGCGGATCGGTGCCGAGTGCGAAACCTACGACATTCCTTTCTTCCTTGAGTTCGTCGGCTACGATCCTAAGGGTGGAAATGAGAAGGGCTTTGAGTTCGCCAAGATTAAGCCCGAAGTGGTGATGGGAGCCATGCGCGAGTTCGGCAAGCCGGAGTATAAGGTCGACATGCTGAAAGTTGAAGTTCCCGTCAATGCCGAGTTTGTGGAAGGCAGCAGCGTCTTCAAAGGACAGGCAGCCTACACCCGGCAGCAAGCGATGGAGTTCTATCGGAAAGCTTCTGAGGTTGCGGAGAAGCCGTTCATTTACTTAAGCGCCGGTGTCGGCAATGCGCAGTTTGTGGAGTCTTTGAACTTGGCGGCTGAAGCCGGAACAGACTACTCCGGAGTGCTGTGCGGACGTGCTACCTGGAAGGAAGGCATCCCGGTTTTTGCAAAGAATGGGGTGAACGCGTTGGAAGACTGGATGCAAACTCAGGGCGTGAAGAACATCGAGGCAGTAAATGCGGCCATCAAGGGGGCTCACTCCTGGCGAGAAAGATACGGAGTCGCAGCGCACGCCTAGGGTCCACGCGGCTCCATGGATTTCGCTTCCATACCCGAAGCCATAGAGGAGTTTCGGCAAGGCAAAATCGTCATCATCGTTGATGACGAAGATCGTGAGAATGAGGGCGACCTGACCGTTGCCGCCGAGTTGATCACCCCGGACGATATCAACTTCATGGCGACACACGGTCGTGGGCTGATCTGCCTTGCCCTCAGTGCGGATCTCTGCACTAAGCTCGATTTGCCTTTGATGTCGCCGGTGAACACGGCGCGCTTTGGCACTGCGTTTTGTGAAGCGATCGACGCAGCCGAAGGTGTTACCTCAGGCATCTCTGCATACGACCGTGCTCACACCATTCGTGTAGCAATGGACCCACAGACCCGGCCGCAAGATCTCGCTCGACCCGGGCACATTTTCCCATTACGTGCACGGCCCGGTGGCGTGCTGGTTCGCTCTGGCCAGACAGAAGCGGCTGTGGATCTGGCCAGACTCGCCGGCCTTCGTGAAGGCGGTGTCATCTGCGAAATCATGAACGAGGACGGAACCATGTCGCGCGTTCCGCAACTGCTCGACTTCTGCCGGCAGTACGGCCTCAAGATGATTTCCGTTGCCGATCTGATTCGCTATCGGACCCAGACAGAAAAGCTGGTACTTCGGGATGCCACAGGCAGCATTCGCACGCGCTTTGGAGACTTCAAAACAGTTAGATATGTCAGTAGCCTGGACGGCGAAGCGCATCTGGCTTTGGTGCACGGCGATGTGTCAGGGCAGCGCGATGTACTGGTGAGGGTTCACTCACACTGCGCTTACGGCGATGTGTTTCACTCGCTCGATTGCGATTGCCACGAATTGATTCGGGTTGCGTTGGAGCGGATCTCGCAGGCTTCCTGTGGAGTGTTCATCTATCTTCACCAGTCGGGTCCTGGGATTGAAATCAATGTCCGGAATGGACACCGCGAACTCGGCACTCATGGAGTGCAGGAGCCGAATGTCGTCACGCCTGATCGCCAGCCGCTGCAGCATAACGCGGGTGTGGGAGCACAGATCCTCTCTGACCTTGGCCTCTCCACAATTCACTTGCTGACGAACCATCCGCGTAAGTTCGTCGGACTCGAAGGCTTCGGCATTCAAGTGACGCGCCAGGTTGCTTTTTCGGCCCGCTGACCGC
>CALMAV010000549.1:9619-10118 GCA_937859895.1 uncultured Bryobacterales bacterium
GTCTCTCAACCATCTTTATAGCCGCCCGTTCATCTGGGGCACGTGGCCGTCACAGGTCGTCTGGTCCAAACACGGCCATGTACTCGGCTTTCTTTGGAATTCTGCCGGCGGAAGCTTTCACGACCTGTACGTCTACCGCGCGGATAACAAGCAACTGGTCCGCCTGACCAACCTAGAACAGCTCAAAGATCCGATCAACGACGGAGAAGGAGAAACCGATGTTCATCGCAAGCACTACCTTCCGCCCCCCGCAGGCTTAACTTCTTTCGATCTCTCCTCCGATGGCAAAGAAGCTGTGTTCTCCTACCGGGGGGATCTGTTCGCTGTTGGAACAGCGGGCGGTACCATTCGGCGTCTCACCAAGACAAAAGCGGCGGAGACAAGTCCGCTACTGGCATCCGATGGATCGCGTCTGGCCTTCTCGCAAGGCGGTCAAGTTTATGTGATGGACCGCCGCACTGGAATGCTCGAGCAGCGTACCGATATAAAGGCGCCAGCT
>CALMAV010000550.1 GCA_937859895.1 uncultured Bryobacterales bacterium
GCACTGCCGATTGCGTGGTCGGCGGCTTTCGTTATGGAACCGGGGCGAAGACCGTGGGCTCCCTCCTACTCGGCTTGTATGGCGACGATGGACTGCTTCACCACGTGGGCTTTACCTCCGGCTTAGCGCGTGATGAGAAGGCTCAACTAACAGGGCAGCTGGAAGAACTCATTGAGGAACCGGGCTTCAGTGGTGCGAAGCCTGGTGGCCCGAGCCGCTGGAATACTGAGCGAAGTGCGGAGTGGAAGCCTTTGGCACCTCGACTGGTTGTAGAAGTTCAGTACGATCACTTCTCAGGAGGGCGTTTTCGCCATGGCACAAAGATCCTACACTGGCGTCCCGACAAGCGCCCGGACCAATGCACCATGCAGCAGGTCGAGCATGAGGCCGATTCACCGCTGTCGCTTTTAGATTAGTCGTTGATTCAGGATAGTGTTGCTTGTGCTCACTATCCTGAATCAAAACGGACCTGAGTTATCCCTTACTGCTGAGTAGTAGAGGAGTTCGTGGACGAAGCAGTTCCCGTCTTGTCGACGTCCTTGGTCTTAGTGACATGCTTCTTGCCGTGCTTGGCCTTGGTTACGGTCTTGGTCTCAGTGGTGGTCGTGTCTTGTCCGGCTTTAACGGCATGGGGAGCAGCCACCAGAAAAGGAACGGCTACAGCTGTCAGAATCATCGATTTCAGTAAAGAGTTCATAGTCTCTATTCTCCTTCAAGGTCTTGTCAATTTCGTGTTCGGCAGAAGCAACCCGGTTGATAGTTAGTTTGTTTTGGTTTGGCCGGGCCGTCCCGCCGCGTGTGCGCTGTGCACAACTCTACTTTCGCCCTATTTCACCTTCCACACCATCACCGGAAGGCACGGTTTTGTATCCCGTGTTTGCGGGATAGCGCCGAGTAATCCTTAATGAAAGAATCATAATCGTGCGATCCTATGACGCAATCGGTCGGCAGACTCTCCAGCGCTTTCTGCTTTTAGGCTTGGGTCTGTCCGCATTGCTCCTGCTTGCCGCCGTACTGGTTGCTGTCAGGACAGCGCGTGAGATCGATAAAGACACGCAGACCTTTTCGAAAGAGCAGGTAGCTGCCCGAAAGGCCATTGATGACATCCAGAATCAGCAGGTCAACCTGAACGACCGCTGGATGCGGCTGGCTCGACGGAGCGACATTGTTAGGCGGGAAGAGATTCTGGCACAGTTGACTGAATCTCGACAACAGATGAGCGGTGCCCTGGATGCGGCGTATCAAAGGGCGGAGAACCTACGGCAGAGCCTATATCTGGAAAGCCATGGTCTCCTGCGCTGGACTGCTTGGCTGTTTGCGGCCTGCATTGGATTGTCGCTAGCCTCAGCTACCTGGGCGGTTCGCTCCACAGCGGGACTCTTCTCGACTTTGCAGCAGCAAGCGAGTGATCTATCCAGGCTGCAGTACCAATTTCTCGAGACACAGGAGGAAACTGCGCGCCGGTTCAGCCACGAGTTGCATGATGAATTGGGCCAGGCGCTGACTGCAATCAAGGCAAACTTGTCAGCAATGCAAGAAGGCGGCGATCCAACGCGCGTACAGGATTGCATGGCGCTGGTAGATCGCGCAATTCAGGATGTGCGTGAGATGTCGCAGCTGCTGCGACCGACTATCCTGGATGACTTCGGGTTAGACCCGGCCTTGCAAGCGCTATCGCAAAGCTTTTCCCATCGGACTGGTATTCAGGTTACCTATCGTAGCGAAGGCGAGAGCCGGCGACGGATGCGCGACACCACCGAAACCAACCTCTATCGGATTGCGCAAGAAGCTCTGACGAACATCGCGCGTCACTCTAAAGCCCAAGCCGTAAAGATGCTTCTCTCGGCTAAGGGTGGCAAAGTAACTTTGAACGTGGATGATGACGGCCAGGGTTTTGATCTGACACATCGTCGCGCAGGTGCCGGTTTAGGCTTGGCCGGCATGGAGACCAGAGCCCGGGGTTGTGGAGGACGATTGAGCTTGGAAAGCGCTCCTGGTAAGGGCTTGAAGATTGAAGTCACATGTCCCCTTGATTAGAGAATAGGTGGACGGGGCTGCGGCCTACTGAGACTCAGCTGGATTGGGCAGTTAAAGGAGCTTCTTTTGTAGGAGGGGCATCCTTAAGATTGAAAATGCGAATCATAATCGGAATTACCGGAGCCTCTGGAGCCATCTTCGGCGTCCGCACCTTGCAGGCGTTGCGGGCAGCTTCGGTTGAGACTCACCTGGTTATGAGCCGCTGGGCCAAGACAACCATCGCCCATGAGACTCCATACAGTTTGAGCGAAGTAGAAGCTATGGCATCTTCCGTACATAACGGAGACAACCAGGCAGCCTGCATCTCGAGCGGATCGTTTCATACCGACGGTATGATTGTGGCGCCTTGCAGTATGAAGACACTGGCAGCGATTCGCGTCGGCTACAGCGACACGTTAGTCTGCCGCGCAGCTGACGTCATTTTGAAAGAGCGCCGGAAGCTGGTGCTGCTGGCCCGGGAAAGTCCGCTGAGCGAAATTCACCTGGAGAACATGCTCGCCCTGACGCGTATGGGTGCTATAATCTTTCCGCCCGTACCGGCTTTCTACAACAATCCAAAGTCCATTGACGATCTGGTGAACTATATTGTCGGTAGACTGCTCGACCAATTCGGCTTGCAGGTACCTGATCTAGAACGCTGGACTGGCTTTTAGATTGCTCTTACGAGGTTCTAGACTTTAGGGTACTCGAGCTGATCCGCCGGGCTCGCACGAACGATGCTATGCCAAAACCGATCATGATTGTGGCGAACACAATCGAGATGATTAGAGCAAAGCTAGTTTGTTCGTCCGGCTTAGGCCCACGTAGGATCTGTAGAATCTTCATCAGGGCCGGCAGCGCGAGTATCAGAAAAAGCGCACCGATTGCCTGATTCCAGATGATTCGAGCGGGTCGAACTACCTCAGGAACAACTGTTTTAGCAAAGGTGGTTGCATGATGTGGCTTCACCGAACGAAGGAATCGGACGGTCTGGCCAAGCTTGTTCACGCCTTCATCGTAACAATCAAAGAATGGGCGTGGCAGTCAGGACCATTTGCATTTTATGCTTGCTGGTGAGATCGTCCGACGAGAAAATAACGGTGGGCCTTTTTAGAGGAACAATCAGTGTTGACCGCCAAGAGCTTGACCGAATGATTGGCGGATGATCTGTGGCGGCAATTGGGAGCAGTTCTTGTGAGAGCGTATTTATCACTGCGTCTATTGAAAGCGCCAGTCCGCTAGACATCTCTCGAAGGTTGGAAGCATCAATCTTCACGTCCAATGAGTAGTTTGTAACTTCATGGGTACCATTTATTGGCAATGACAGCCGGGAGTCCGTGCGGATCGAGCAACCACCTGGAGTGTTAGTGGCAGCAGTTGTGTCGTACTCACGCCTATTTATCACGTTTGTTCCATCCACTTCCTGAACAACAAACAGCAGTCGATAAAACTTACTACCAGAGTTGGGATCATCGGCGCGAATAGGTGCGGCCCAAGGCGCTAGCATTGCCAAAACGATGACGTACATTTTCATTGTTTCTCTCCTCACTTAGACCGTTCCTCCGCTAGGGGAACAATGTTCAGGGCCTCAATATGCAGCGGTTCCTCCCTTTGCTTTTCCAAATCTGCAAACACCGCTGCTGCCGCCTCAGGTAATTGCTGAGTAAACCGCACCAACGCTCGTTCTTCACTTGTCATGGGCGTAGGAGAAGGGAATATGCTTGCCTTTATTGGCTGCTGCGTTCGCTTAGACTTCCTCCGGTGTGCAACCTCATGCAGGAGCGGCGCGCCAGGCGGCAGCATCTTCTCTCCCTCGACCTTTCTTGAAGCCATATACAATTTCGGGCTTGGTGGCGGTACTGGCTTCTGTCGAACGAAAAGGCCAAGAAGCGATGCAGCTAGCACCAAGGTGCCCAAAGCATATACTCGAGGTCTGGGTCGCTTGGACTCGGCCCGGGAAACATGCTGCAGAATCTGTGCTTCCAGCCCAAGCGGCATCTGCGGGCAATCCGCTAAGGCGCGATCCAGCAAGTGATCAAGCTTAACCAGCTGCTTATTCTCCATCGCGTACTCCCAACAGAACCGTCATTTTTTGCTTCAGCAGCTGTCTGGCCCGAGAGATTCGGTTCCGCACTGTGCCTTCCGGGACTCCTAGCAGAGCCGCAATCTCATGCGACTTCAATTCTTCCACAGCCGACAGCAGCAACGGATCCCGCAGACCGTGCGGCAAGGAGTCGATTAGCCGATGAATATGGCCGTTCCAGTCTGCCGACACCAAGGCTTGCTCTGGATTCAAGTCGCTGACAATTGCTCCGGTACTTCGACCGAATCCAATTGCTTTCCGCGCTGACTAACTGCGATTCGCCAAGCAACCCGAGCTAAGTAAGCTCGCTCGTCCTGGATTTTTCTTAGATCCGTTTGCCGATAGACCTTGAGGAATGTTTCCTGAAACGCATCTTCAGCATCATGTGCGTTTCTAAGGACAGCAAATGCAATCCGAAAAACAAAGGAAGTTTGCCGATAAACCAGCGACGTAAATGATTCTTGGCGGGTCGCAAGGGCTTTGTCGCGCGAGGCCTCTGCTCCGTCCCAAGTCATTGATTGTGCCAGTTGCCCCATTTGGAAAGCGTTCACAATCTAAGACCTTACAAGAAGGCTGGCTGTTCAATTTTGTGAGGAATAATATTCGGGGCTAACCCTGGCGATGGCGACTGCCGTGAAATACACTGGCGATGTTCACCACCTCTTCAACTACTTCGTAGACAATCACGTAGGGTCGATGAGTAAGCTCGCGCGTACCCTCACGCCGACCAGGATGGCCAAGCCTGGGATGCAATATGAGTTGCTCGGCAGCCTCAAAGATTCCAGCGATCACCTGTTCCGGGAGGGCAGAGCCAGCAGCCGTGAGGTACTCATGAATCTCTTCTAACTGGTTGCCCGCTGTTTCCGACCAGCGCAGCCTCACTTAGCTGATAGTGACTTGCTGGCAATCCGCTGCTTTAGCTCGTCGGTCGAGATAGTCCGGCCGGCGCGTACATCTTCAATACCCTTGTCGATTTGCTCAATCTGCCAGCGATGGGTTGCTAAGTGAGCCGCGATTGCTTCGTTGATAATCCAGTTGCGAGAGCGGTTAAGAGAAGTAGCAAGCCGATCGAGATCTTCCTGTGTACTCTCCTCGGTTCGAAAGCTCAATGAAATACTCATGAATACTTTGTACCACTTGGACCTGCGCTTCACAACTAAACTGAGGCCTATTCCGTAAGGCTAATGCCCGACTTCTTCTAAGTACCGTTCAGCCTCTATCGCTGCCATGCACCCGGCACCCGATGCAGTAATCGCCTGACGATAGATACGATCCTGAAC
>CALMAV010000551.1 GCA_937859895.1 uncultured Bryobacterales bacterium
ACGCCGTTATAGCAAAGAAGTACTTTATCGGCGGGCAGGTTGAACTCTGCTACCAGCGAGTCGCCGACCGCTTGCGAGTTCACAACAACGAAGTCTGAGAGCCGATCACTGACACGGAGGAGGGCCCGTTCTCGCGGCAACACCAACTCCCGATAAGAGAGCTGACTGGTAAGCACGTGCGGCACGCGATGCCAACGAGCTGCCGGCGCGCCGAAGATGTCAGTCGGTACGTCAAAGCAATGGATCAGGCGGATACCGTGCTCGCGCACATACGAGCCGAGTACCCGGGCGGCCCGCACCACCGACGCATTCATGAAAGATGTTAGCGGCAAGTGGACCACTGGGATGCCGGCCGCGACTACTTCGGATACGCGAAACCCACCCTCGCGCAATACAGCAACGTGCAGTTGAAAGCGCTCGCGATCAAGACCCATCGCAATCTTAGCGGCATCGCGCTCGCAGCCTCCATGGCCCAGTGACTGGACCATCAGAAGAATCTGTTGTTTAGGCAAAGACCCTACCCGCGATGCCAGTAGGTATCCCAACCAAGGTACTTATTGGCAGCCTCATTAATGATTGGCGATGTTTGAGACAGGTTGGCTGCTGTGTGATGTTCAAAGCCCTGTTCGCAAATAAAATGCAGAAGATCTTGTAAGCGCGGAATCTCAACCACACCCGCGCCGCCGAAGGTGTTCAACGAATCGTTAGTGAAATGCCCATCACCAATGTAGCCGCGGATCTTACCTTCGCGATCACGCGTTGAGAAGCGTGCGTAACTCATCGGCGCAGCTTTCACCCGGCCTACAACAGTGCCGAACGTGTTGAGCTTGCCGACCGTGCCTGCAATAATCTCCTGGAAATCCATTTTCATCTCTTGGAAGAAGTGCTTTGGCAGGTTGCTGCAGTGAAAACAGACCGCCTTATTAGGATCGTCCCCGTAGTTGTTGTTCCAGTCAAGCAGGGCGCTAGGTGTTTGAGACGCAAGCTGCAAAGCGTGCATGCTGACCACGCCAACAATATCGACCTCGCACGCGCTTGACATGAGGTTATTGCTCATCATGCTCATTACGGTGCAAGGGACAACGCCAAAATACTCTTCCAGTGCCGTCCAACATTGAACTGCACTGATATCCAGCGCCTGATCCTGCATCCAACCGTCAATAACAGCACCAAGCTTAGCCATCTTCATCAGAGATTCGGCAGGCACATCGGACGTACTCACATACTTGTTGATGTCGGCCAACTTCTTTTGCGCTGCTGGGTCGGCATCAGTCATGCGCTGGATCCGTCCAAGAACCTCAGATAAGTCGATAGTGACTACAGAGATCCCGTTCGCCTCAAGAAGCTTTTCGCTATATCGAACCGTGTTGAAAGCAGCTGGCCGCGCTCCGATAGAGCCAACACGCAAGCCTCGCATACCGCGAATCACACGGCATACGCCGAAGAACCAAGCCAGATCAGCTTTGAATTCTTCGCTGTCCGGATTGACTGTATGGCGGGCCGTAAGCGAGTATGGGATTCCATACTGCATTAGGTTGTTGCAGGCCGACATCTTGCCGCAGAAGCTATCACGACGGTCCCGAATCGTCATTCTCTGCGGGTCGTCAGGAGTAGCCTGAACCAAAACGGGAACCTGCAGTGTTGACAGCCGGAGGGTGTCTGCGATTGCACGCTCATCTCCGAAGTTAGGCAGCGTGACAATTACGCCATCAATCATGTCTCGATTCTGCCGGAATAAGTCTCCGCAGCGTTTTGCCTCTTCATATGTCTCGACCGCACCGAACTTGGATTCCTCAGTGGTTAGAGCAATCACCTTAACGCCTGCTTGTTCTAAAACGCGCAGCATGTCCTGGCGTCCGGTTGCAGCCAGATGGTCAGGGAAAAAACCTCTATTGCCTACGATAAGGCCTAGAGTTATTGGTGCGGAACTTAGTTTAGCCATTTAGGACATCCTTGGGAAAAAGCGCAGAAGATAGAAAAGACCAATGATCAACAAGACGATGCCCCACCAAAGAGTGGCATGCAGATTGGACAGAACAGGCGGGTTCGCAAGCGGATAAGCAAGCTCATACAGCCCCGTCCCGGTGATAAGAACACCGTAGATGGTCAGAAGAACGCCGATGAAGAACCAAATCGAAAGTACGCCAGGACCGTGCATGTTAGCTGCTACCAGAAGATGAGATTGAGTGCGAAGAAGATCACAATCACAACTACCGTCCAGAATAACGGACGGTGCAATAAGCTCACACCGACCTCGGACGGGATCTCCGTGACTCCATAGACCAACCCTGCCAGCTCGCTAATCGGCTTAGGTTTAGTAGCGTAGCTGACGGCAACGGTAACGGCAACACAAACGGTCCACGACCATAAGGCACGATACATGTTCTCTGCCATTTGCTGAGCATGTGGGGAAAAAGCGATGTAGCGGATTGCGCTCGGATCTAGCTGGACCCAGGCGAACATAGCAATAGAAGCCCCGGTACCGGCGAGCAGTCCCCAGAAGCCGGCTGCTGGGGTAGCGCGCTTCCACAGCATTCCAAGGATCACGGTGCCGAAAAGCGGCGCTATGAAGAAGCTAAATAGCGCTTGCACATAATCCATGATGCTCAAGAACTGCATCACCAAGTAAGCAGTGCCGATGCTGACGAGCACTCCCAGCACGGTACACCAACGACCCATCGAGACATAGTGTGCATCGGGCGCGTTTTTGCGAATTAGGGCTCGGTAGATGTCGTATGTCCAAACAGTGGCAAAGGCACTGACATTGCCTGCCATTCCGGACATAAATCCGGCAATCAGGGCAGTGATGCCCAACCCCAGCAATCCCGGTCCGCAATAGCGAGCGAGCATCAAGGGCAATACTTCGTTGTAGCTGTGCGCACCCGAACCGGCTTGCGATTCACCCACGAGTCTCTCTGGCAGTACAGCTAAAGCCAGAAGGCCTGGCAGAATCACGATGAAAGGAACAGCCATCTTGAACATGGCGCCGATAACCGGAGCCATGCGGGCGCTTCGGAGGTCGCGCGCCGAGAGTACACGTTGAACAACCAGAAAGTCGGTAGTCCAATAGCCAAACGAGATAACGAAACCCAGGCCAAGCACGATTCCGGTCCAGTGGATGCCCATTGGATTGTCACTGAACGAACCCAGACCTCGCCACAAGTGCGTGTAATCCTGCTCTGGGAAATTATGGTGGATTCGCGCCACCATGCCACTCCAGCCGCCTGCTTCGATCAGTCCTAGGATTGAGATAACGATCGCTCCAAGCCAGATCAGAAAGAACTGCAGGACTTCATTAAAAATCGCCGAGAGTAATCCGCCTAAAAATACATACGCGGCTACAGTGATGGAAGAGACCCAGATACTGAAATTGATATCCCAGCCCAGGATGATGCGCATTACCAAAGCCATCGAGTACATGTTGATCCCGCTCATCAGAACGGTCATCAAGCCGAAGCTGATGGCAGAAAGGGTACGAGAGGACTCGCCAAAACGAAGCGCGAGGTAATCCGGAACAGAGTGAGTCTTCGAAATGTAGTAAAACGGCATCATGACAACGCCGAGGAAAAGCATGGCGGGAATTGCGCCAATCCAATACCAATGCGTAGCTAGAATCCCATACTGGTAAGCTGCGGCTGCCCATCCCATTAGCTCCAGAGACCCCAAATTCGCAGCGACAAAGCTGAGACCTGCGATCCACGCGCTCATGTCTCGGCCTGCCAAGAAGAAGTCCTCTCCCGTCTTGGTAAAGCGCTTCAGGTAGAGGCCGATTCCTAGTACGACGGAAAAGTAAACCGCGATGATAACGAGGTCAACTGGGCTAAGGGTAAGTAATCTATGACTTGTATTCACAACGGCAAACGGGATTGTATCGAACCGTAGATCGTCGTCCGGTCTCATTGCCCGACTGAGTCGGCTTGACAGGCTGGAGTTTCGCCTTGATACTCAGAAGCTTAGAACGCAGCCGCAACTAAAAAATGAATCAGTCCGCCGACACTGTAACAGAGAATTCCGGGTTCATTAGGGAATTAGGGAGCTTCGATTCCGTGATGATCGTGATCGGAACCATGATTGGGTCGGGCATTTTCATTGTTCCCGCCGAAATGGCACGTTTGATCGGCAGTAGCGGGTGGTTGTTGGTGGCGTGGCTGGTGGCTGGAGTGCTAACAATTGCGGCAGCCATTTCCTATGGCGAACTCGCCTCCATGATGCCCGAAGCTGGGGGCATGTACGTCTACCTGAGAGAAGCCTTTTCTCCACTCTGGGGCTTTCTGTACGGATGGACGCTTTTTACTGTTATTCAGACTGGAACCATCGCAGCTGTAGCAGTAGCGTTTGCGCGATTTACGGGCTTAATGCTGCCTGTGATCTCGGAGACGCACTACCTCATTCCCCCAATACACCTAGCTTCCGGCTATGCGATCTCTCTATCCACCACGCAATTACTGGCAATTGGAGTCATCGGTCTTTTAACGTGGACTAACACGCAGGGCATTCGTTATGGAAAGATTGTCCAGAATTTGTTCACGGTTGCGAAGTTAGGTGCTTTGGCCGGATTGATCTTCTTAGGACTCCTTGTCGGCCGGAACTCAACCGCTATGGACAGCAACTTCGGTCATTTCTGGGAGCAGATTCAACATGTGCCGATAGCGGCCAGTCTGAGCTCTTTTTCTGCTTTTGGCCTGTTTGTAGCCATTTGCGTTTCGCAATCTGGAGCTTTGTTCTCTGCAGATGCCTGGCACGATATTACTTTCACTGCAGGTGAGGTGAAGAACCCGCGCGAGAACTTACCCAAGTCGTTGATTTTGGGAACTGCTGTTGTAATCGTAATCTACCTGCTCGCAAACCTAAGTTATCTATTCACGCTAACCTTAAGTGCAATTCAGCACGCGCCTTCCGACCGGGTAGCGACAGCTGTGATGGAAGTCATAGCCCCGGGGTGGGGTGGTTCGGTTATGGCAATCGCGATCATGATATCGACGTTTGGGTGCGTTAACAGCCTGGTGCTTGCGGGCCCTCGGGTTTACTACGCTATGGCCAAAGACGGACTGTTTTTAAAGAGCGCAGGGAGGTTGAACCAGGCTAAAGTACCCGGCCAGTCTTTAATGGTGCAAGGGATCTGGGCTTCTCTTTTAGTGCTGCCCCGTACTTTTGATGCGCAAACAGGACAGTATGGCAATCTCTACTCGAATTTGCTGGACTACGTCATCTCCGTGGCTCTACTGTTCTATGTTCTAACGATCGTCGGCGTGATTCGCTTACGAGTGCTGCGGCCCCATACGGAGCGGCCATACCGAGTGCTGGGCTATCCAATCGTGCCGCTCATCTACATTGTCGGTGCTACGATCATCCTGCTTTCACTCTTTGTTTACCGACCGTTTAGTACCTGGCCCGGATTGCTAATCGTGCTTTGCGGTCTGCCCATCTACTTAGGAATCAGGGGACGCGTAGAATAACGTTCGGAGATGCGGGAGTGCCTCTCAGGTTCACCATATCCCGAATTTTTTGAGTGACTCTGATTGTTTGTCGCTTAGACCTCAATTTCCTGTGCTTGCGACATCCGGGGCGCTCCGCTCTTCAGCATTGCAATGGATGCCGAGGCTTCCTCAATCCTGATCTCCTGGGCGAGAGCTCTTACATCAATGCTGTCTCGCAGCAATCGAAGAAAGCCGGTGAGGGCTGGGGGAACCGTTTCGCCACCGCGAGTTAGGATGATCTGACCGTCGCCATGCTTCAGGTTCACCTTAAACTGCCAGGATGGCTCTCCATTACCCTGGCTGAAATGTTCACTAAAAGACTTCCCGGCAATGGTCATGTGAAGGGTGCAAAATTCCATCTGTCGACACGCGTCCCTTACCGCTGACCAGTATTCATCAATGTTTGTCGCCGCCTGCATGGAGGTGCGGTAGTTCTCTATGTGGATCTCTCCTTCTAACATCTTCAGGATTCGACCCTGGCGAAGATATTGTGTAGCAGTGCGGAACTCGACATAGTCCAGACGGCGGATGCCAAACAGAGCAAGAAGGCAGAACAGCAGTATTATAGATCCACCGAAATGGAAGGAAAGAGAGCTCTGCAGCAACGATAAGACTGCTGCTATCCCGCAGGCTGCATATAGAATCAAAGCGACAACGCGCGGATGGAGACCACGTCCAAGCAGAAGATGGTGAATGTGCCCGCGATCCGGTTGGAAGATTGGCTGATTACGGAGGAATCTTCGGCCGATGGAGAGCGCAACCTCAAACAGCGGCAGCGAGAACGCCATCATCGGAGCAAGCATGCCCAATAACGTTGCCGACTTTTGGCTCCAGATCACTCCGAAACAGCCGAGCAGAAAGCCAATCGTCAGGCTCCCGCTGTCCCCAAGGAAGATCGAAGCGGGATTAAAGTTGTAGCGGAGAAAAGCCAAGAGACAGCCGGCTAAGGGCACTGTTGCCAAGGCCAAACCCCAGTTCTCCTGAAGAATGGCGGCGAGGAGCGTTGTCAACGTCGCGAATAGGCCAACACCGGACGCAAGTCCATCCATTCCATCAATAAGGTTGAATGCGTTTGTACAGCCGACAAGCCACAAGACGCTGAGCGGGTACATCATCCAATCAATCTCAGGATGCCCGGCTAGCAGAGGTATGCGCGCACCCATAGCAACAGCCCACGCAGCGGCAACGATCTGAGCTGCAAGTTTATGCCAAGCTCGCATTCCCAGCAAATCGTCTGTCAATCCGATAAGAAAAACCATTCCCACCGCCGGAAACAACGACCACAAGAGATCGCGATGCTGAACAACCAGGGAGGCACTCTGAGGAGCAAACTTCAGAATCATGCCAAGTGAGAGTGCGTACGAAATTGCGATCGGGATGCCGCCGATACGCGGGATAGGCCTCGTATGCACTTTTCTTACGTTGTCCGGCTTGTCAGTTATGCCGAGCTTCAGGAAGATGAACCTGCAGATAGGAGTGAGAATCAGGCAAAGAACAAGTGCAAGCGTTCCGACAGTTAGTAATGCGTACATAAATTTTCCGGTTAATAGGTCTTGGCCAACCGCTCCTCGTCCAGAACAGCAGATTGTCCTACAGATTCAATCGGCTCAAGTCCTGCTTGCTGATCTACAGGCGTCGGCACCAATACCTCGCAAATGCGAGCCACCCCAAAAGGGAGATCGTAGTTGGCAAGAAAAGCGCGTCTTGCTTGTGCCCCCGCAACTCTGACGAGGCTGGGATTGGACTCCAAATGCCGTAGTACGGCTAAGAGGCCTTTCACGTCTCCGCACTCGACCTGCCAGCCGCAATCAAATCTCTCGATCAGCTGAGCAACCGTAGACTCTCGAGGACCGATGTACAGAATGGGCCTACCTGCGGCCATGAGTCCGTAGGCTTTGCTCGGTACCACAGACCCAAGGCAGGAATTTTGTTGAGTGATTAGCCCGACATGGCCGCTTCCAAGACTCTCACCAAGACTGGCTTTCGGGCTGTAGGGCCGGAACTCTGCGTTAGAAATCGAGTGAGTCTTACAGAATTCTTCTATCTTGATCCGCCGCGCTCCCGATCCCGCGAACACGAACTTGTAGCTCGCATTGTCCTTGAGTGCTAGGAGAGCGCCAGAGATAGTCTCGATATCATGAGCTAATCCCAAGTTGCCGGAATAGAGAACGGTGAACGGCACCTCTGGCGGCCAATTCACAGGGGTAATGATTCGGCTATCTGCCCAATTTTCTGCAACGCTGATTTTGTCGCTCGGAATGCCACGACGTTTCATCCGCTCACGCATGCATTGACCCAGGACGATCACTCCGTCAGCGTGTCTTCGGGTGTAGTCGGCTATCGCTCCTACAACCTTGTCAGGTAGGCTGCCAGCCTCGACGTATCCCAAGTCGATCGCTACGTCCGGGTACACATCCATCTCCCAAATGATGTGCCGCGATTTCCGAAAAGCTTGCAGGAAGCGGCCAACTGTCGACAGCAGAGGCGGAGTTGTTAAGGTGACAACCAAGTCAGGGCGCGGAACACGCGAACCCGTCCACAAACAACCAAAAAAGAAAGATGCATAAGAGCCGACTCGCCCTAATA
>CALMAV010000552.1 GCA_937859895.1 uncultured Bryobacterales bacterium
GGCTATGTCCGCCGCCCCTGCCAGCGCTGACTCACGCCTAGATGCAGTGGAAGCCGCTGCTAAATCTGCTCAGAGTGCGGGCGATAACGCCTGGATGCTGACTTGCGCGGCGCTTGTGTTGATGATGACCGGGCCGGGCCTGGCACTGTTCTACGGTGGCCTTGTCCGCAGCAAGAACGTCTTGTCGACCATGATGCATAGCTTCGCATTGATGGCTGTTGTCACTGTGCTCTGGGCTACCTACGGGTACAGCCTTGCGTTCAGCGAAGGCAATGCATTTGTAGGCGGTACCCAATATTTCCTGCTGCACAATGTGACCAACGCGCCTACCGCTGATTACGCCGCTACCATTCCGCATGCGACGTACATGATCTATCAGCTGATGTTTGCGATCATCACGCCGGCGCTCATCTCAGGCGCGTTTGCCGAGCGCATGCGGTTCAGCGCCATGCTTCTGTTCACCTGCCTTTGGTCAACGGTCGTGTACTTTCCTATGGCGCACATGGTTTGGGGCAAAGGCGGGTTTCTAAATGCCTCTCTGGGAGGCGTTGTTCCCTGTCTGGACTTCGCCGGTGGGACGGTAGTTCACATCACGTCAGGAGTAAGTGCTTTGGTGTGTGCGCTCTATCTGGGCAAGCGCATCGGGTTTCCACGTGAAGCGATTAAGCCGCATAACTTAGTGCTAAGCGTAATTGGTGCGTCTCTGCTGTGGGTCGGCTGGTTTGGCTTTAACGCGGGTAGTGCGGTGAACGCATCAGGCCTTGCTACAAGCGCTTTCATTGCCACACACTTTGGAGCTGCTGCTGCCACTCTCGGATGGATGCTGGCTGAATGGTTCAAGCACGGCAAACCTAGCGTACTGGGCGCCATCTCAGGCGCAGTCGCGGGTTTAGTGGCCATCACTCCGGCTTCGGGATTTGTGAAGCCGTTCCCTGCCCTGCTGATTGGTTTCCTCGCCGGCCTGTTCTGTTTCTGGATGGTAACCACCGTGAAGAATAGATTCCGCTATGACGATACGCTGGATGCATTCGGCGTACACGGTGCAGGCGGAACACTGGGCGCGCTTCTCACCGGCGTGTTTGCAACTAACGCCGTCAACGATGGCTTCAAGGACGCTTATGGTAAGGTGTTGCCGCTCGGCCTGGTAGATGGCAATGCTCACCAGTTGCTCAACCAAAGTGTTGGCGTAATTATTGCGGTTGTTTTAGCTGTTGCTGGAACGTTCGTCATTTTGAAAGTTGTTGATCTGCTGTTGGGTGTACGGGCAAACGAAGATCAGGAAATTGAGGGGCTGGATCTGTCGATGCACGGAGAGGAAGGCTATAACCTGGATGCCTAAGATGCAAGTACACTCGGCTGTAGCGAGACGCGCAAGATGAAAAAAGTAGAAGCAGTTATTCAACCTCATAAGCTTGATGAGGTCAAAGAAGCTCTGAAAGCAATCGGCATCGATGGCCTGACCATTACCGAAGTGCGAGGGCATGGCAGGCAGAAAGGTCACAAGGAAGTCTATCGAGGCATGGAGTATGAGGTGGATCTGCTGCCTAAAATCAAACTTGAGACAGTGATTCCCGACGCACGCCTGGATGAAGTGACGCAGACACTAGCCATTGCAGCGCGAACTGGGAAGATCGGCGACGGTAAGATCTTCATCTTCGACGTATTGAACATCATTCGCATCCGCAACGGCGATACTGGCGAGGCCGCACTGTAGGGGTGTCTGCCTACCAATCGCCGTCCAATTCATCCCTTGCTGAATTGGCATCTGCGTTCAGAAGCAACCGTGATCCTTACCCGTTACTGGCCAGGCGTACCGAGTTTGTTGACGAGCTCGTACGGTCCTCCATTCAAGAGCTGCTAAGGGCCAAGCCGATTGCAGCGGTGGCGATCGGAGGTTATGGGCGTCAGGAGCTATTCCCCTACTCCGATATTGATTTGCTGATTGTTGCTGCAACCGAATCGGATCTTTCGACGCTGAAAAGTCCGCTTGCAAAGTTGCTCAGCGTCTTATGGGATAGCGGCTTGCGGGTGAGTCACTCCACACGGACCCTGGCGGATTGCTGCCGCTTCCATCCTGAAAATGTCGAGCTTCACATCAGCATGCTCGACGCTCGCTTTTTGGCCGGCGAAGAGGTACTTTTCGGGCAGCTTGCCGCGCGACTGCCAGATGTTTACGTCCGCAACGGACAGGCAATGGTTTTACGGCTGGTTGACTTAGCTCGGCAGCGTCACGGAAAGTACAACGGAACACCCTACCATTTGGAGCCTAACGTCAAAGAGTCTCCCGGCGGTATACGCGATCTCCATCTGCTCCGCTGGCTCCGGCAGCTTCAGCCTGAAGAAGCCTTTTTGCAGCAATCGTTATCGGATAGCGGAAGCGTAGATGCACAGCGATACTTATTTGCCCTTCGCTGCTTCCTTCACTTAAATGTCGGCCGTGATGCCAATCTGCTGACGTTTGAAATGCAGGACGAGGCCGCTCAGGTCCTGCCGCTTGAGCCTGAGAGTCCGGAAGCATGGATGCGCGGCTACTACAAACAAGCGCGTCTGATATTCCAACGCACTCAGCGAGCACTGGAGTTTGTCACGTATCCAGGCGAGCCATCCTTTCTCCAATCGATAAAGGACCGCAGAGGCCGCCTCTCAACGCCTGAGTTCAAAGTGGTTCATGGGCGCTTAAATGTTGCTAATGTCGAACCACTTCTCCAGAATGGGGCAGAGCTTTTAAGGCTCTTCACCTTCTCGGCCAGGCATGGGTTGCCATTATCCTGGGACCTACAGTGGCAGATACAGCAAGCCATGGACGCAGTCGCCAACACATTTGCGAAGCGGCCACCTTCCTGGTCCAGTTGGGACGAACTACTTTCTCAGCCCCAAGCTGCTGTTGCTTTCGGGCAGATGCAGGAGACGGGCGTACTAGGCGCAGCCATTCCCCTGTGGCATAGCATCGACAGCCTGGTTGTCCGTGACTTTTACCACCGCTATACAGTAGATGAACACACGCTGGTAGCGCTCGGAGAGCTAGATGCGCTGGCGCTCACGAAGACAGATAAGCCTGGACGTTTCGAAATGTTGGCGCGCGAGGAAGGCATATCGCCCGAGCTGCGGCTGGCCACACTGCTTCACGATGTTGGTAAGGGCACCACACCGGGCGAGCATCTTCGCGGTTCCCTGAAAGCTGCCCGGCAGGTGATGGACGTTATGCGGGCTCCGCAGTCGACACAGCAAAGGGTCATCTTCCTGATTGAGCATCATCTTGCGCTTTCCACCGTGATGAATGGGCGCGACCTGGAGGATCCGGCGACCGCGCGGGCTTTAACGTCAGAGTTAGATACGACTGAGAATCTGCGCCGTCTGACGCTTCTCACCTTTGCCGATATCAGCGCCGTTAACCCCACGGCAATGAGCCCCTGGCGACTGGAACAACTATGGCGCGTGTATACGCTGGGTGTCGAGCAACTGGCACGCGAGCTGACCTCCAACCGCATTGATGATGCTCCCAGACAAGCTAACAACGGCTTACCGGATCGCCTGATCGAGTTTCTGCAAGGCTTCCCGAAGCGCTATCTGCGTACCCATTCGCGTGAACAGATAGATCATCACTTTCGACTGGCAACTGTCAGCCGTAGAGAAGGTGTAGCTGTCGAGATCACAGCGGAATTAGGCGCTTACCTCCTGACTGTTTTGGCCCACGACCGCACGGGGCTTTTTGCATCTCTTTGCGGCACCTTGGCCAGCTTTGGGATGAACATCGTGAAGGGTGAGGCGTCGTCAAATTCGTCTCGAGTTGTGCTTGACCTCATTCGCTTTACGGACCCGAACGATACGCTTGCCTTGAATCCAGAAGAGTTGGTGCGGCTTCAAGACAAAGTAAAAGCCGTCGTAGGAGGGAATGCTGACGCTAATGAACTTCTGAAACGGCGATCTCCTGCACGGCGGCCTACGGAAGAAGCTTTTATTGTTCCAAGAGTCCGCTTCAACAACAGTGCGTCTGATGAGGCGACGCTGATTGACTTCGTTGGTGAAGATCGCCCAGGCCTCCTCCACGACCTTGCTTCTGCCATTAGCGCGTGCGGATGCAACATCGAAGTGGTGATGATTGACACCGAGGCTCATAAAGCCATCGATGTTTTCTATGTGACCTACCAGGGCGGCAAGCTGGATGAACCGTTACAGGATCAACTGCAGACAGCACTCTTGCAAGCTGCAGAGATTTAACCTTTTCGAATCAGGCTCGCCGAATGCAGTTCTCTGGGCGAAGGTTGCGAGAGAAGAATGGCTTCTCAGGAACGGCTTTGCTGAGAACGGCAAGCATCTTGGTCGGAGTCACTATTCGCTTCAACAGTGCATCCTCGTCGAATGCTTGCACCCGGTCAACGAACGAGCGATCCCACTCCCCTTTGCGATCAAAGTTGTACCCGAATCCGCGGTCAACAAAGACATCAATGATATTGCTGAACGCGATGAATACCCGGAAGTGAAAGCGCTCGTTCAACAAAGGCAGAATGTCCTGGGCTCGAATGCCTTCGAAGCCATCCATTGAGCAGTCCCAGTTTTCGTACAGCTCTTCGTGGCGACGAAGCTGTTGGTTGTAGCGATAGCTGGGCGGCAGTTCCTGCCAGAAGCGGTGCACATGCTCCAGGGCTTCCGGCCAACGCGCGTGCCCGTTGCGACCGATCATGTCGTTCACAATCAGATAGCCGCCGGGATGCAACGCTTTCTCGAGCTGTTCAAACAGGTGCTCCAAATGAACAACATGGTGCAGCGAATGAATGGCAAGAACTCCGGTGTATGTTTCTCCATTTGCCTTCCATGAATTAAAGTCGCCGGATTCGTACTCGAAGAAATGGCGCAGTCCCTCGGCCTCAGCCGCCGCTTTGCCACGATCCAACATCTCGGGATTCAGGTCCAGGCAACGAATCTGAAACTGCTCCAAACCCAAAGCACGAAGGCTGTGAGCGATGCGGATTTCGTTATCGCAGTTACCGGAGCCCACGCTAAGAAACCTTGCCAACCCGGTACTCCGGGCGCACTCCAGCATGTACTTGGCGAAGAAGTCGTCCGGATTCGAAGCGCCGCACTCCTCGAGCAATGGAATCACGTAAGCCTTGGCCCAGTAGTGAAAGATTGGCGGCAGATCACTAATGGTTACGTTGTCCTTGTAGAGTTCACGTTCTCTTGCCAGGCGCTGTTGGTAATCATCTGGAGGCAAGGTCGGGGCTGGATTCACCTGGGGACTTGGTGCTTCGATTGAACTCGTGCTCGGCTTGCGGCTCACGTGTAGAGCCGTGCGCAAACGCTCCAATAGCTTCACTTAGATCACCTTTCGTTTCCAGTCGCCGCGCAGGAACAGGACTGCTCCTGCAACGCTGATGGCTGCCTGAGCAATTGGGATAGAGGCAAACACACCGCGTACCCCGAGGCCGGTCCGATGGGCCAGGTACCAGGCCAGCGGTACTTCAAAGATCCAGAAACCGAAAAAGTTGATAACGGTCGGTGTAACAGTGTCGCCAGCACCGTTGAAAGCTTGGATCATCACCATTCCGAAGGCGTACAGAAGATTGCCGTAGCCAAGAATCCGCAGACAATCCACAGACACTTGCGTGACTTGACGGTCGGTTGTGAAGAGCGCTGTTATCTGATGAGGTAAGCCGATCATCAAAATTGAGACCGTACCCAGATAAACCATGTTGTAAAAGCCTGTCACATAAACCGCACGTTCGGCGCGCTCAGGCTTACCGGCACCGAGATTTTGCCCCACCATGGTTGCCGCCGCACCGCTAAGTCCCCAGGCAGGCAGGACGACAAACATGAAGATGCGTATGCCTATGGTGTAGCCTGCGACTGCAAAGCTGCCAAACTCACTGATGATGCGCACCAGCACGATCCAGCTTGTTTGGGAGATGCCGAATTGGAGGATGCCGGTAGCAGATAC
Source organism: uncultured Bryobacterales bacterium (assembly GCA_937859895.1). GTDB lineage: Bacteria > Acidobacteriota > Terriglobia > Bryobacterales > Bryobacteraceae > Bog-105. The sequence goes on from CALMAV010000552.1 coordinate 5,936, forward strand.
TCGCGCTAAGGTTCCAATCACGTTCGGTACAAAACGTAGATTGTTGCTGCGGATCAACACGCGGCTGGTGCCGCCGGCGAGGATCCACCATTGATAAAGCACACCAAAGGAGCGACCAATCAATGTTGAGACTGCAGCACCAGTGACACCCAGCGCCGGGAATGGCCCCAGGCCAAAGATCAGGCACGGATCGAGTGTCAGATTAATCAGGTTGGAGACTATCAGAACGCGCATGGCAATCGCAGGATCGCCAGCACCGCGGAAAATCGCATTGTTCAAGAACAGAAGCATGATCGCTATGTTTCCGCCCAGCACGATAGCTGTGTACCGATGTCCGGTTGCGACCAGAGAGGGCGAAGCACCCATGGCTCGGAGCAGGTCTGCGCTGTACAGGGCAGCAGGAATACCGATGGCGAGCGCTATCGCAACGCCTAGCCAGATAGACTGCACCGCCGCGACAGAAGCGCCCTCGGCATCTTTCTCTCCAATACGACGGGCCACCATGGCAGTCGTGGATAGGCTCAACCCTAACGCCACAGCGAAGATGAGCGACAGCATCGACTCTGTCAGCCCCACTGTTGCGATAGAGTCCTCGCCAAGCCGAGTAACCCAGAACACATCGACAATGCCGAAGAGCGACTCCATAGCCATCTCGAGTACCATCGGCGTGGCAAGAAGGAGCACTGCACGACCGATGGAGCCGGTAGTGAAATCCTGATGCGTGCCGCGCATGGCATCAAGGAACCACGCGAATGGCGACGGAGGACGAGATTGGGAAACCGGAGACGCCATTGGACGTATCTAGGCTACCGTGAGCCGCTTTGGCCATTTCACAACAATGCCACTCTTTGACAAAGCACTTTACAATGCAAAGCGCGTGCGGTACAGTTCCCTCATGAGAGTGATGTCGTCCGCAAGTACCGAAGGGAGGCCCTCACCGAGTCAACCCGCCCCCATGGAGATTTATGCTGCCGAGCAGTTGCGCTTCATTCGCGACACCATGGAACGCGCTACGGTCTTTACGGCTGTGCCGGGATGGGCTGGAGTTGCGATTGGTCTCACCGCAATTGCCGCGGCAGGTTTAGCCCAGGATGGGACGCCTGAACGACAGTTCTGGATCTGGATTGCCGAAGCATTTGTGGCGGTGCTGATTGGTGTTGGGGGAGTTTTCTGGAAGGCAAAGGCAATGGAAGTTCCGTTGCAGTCGAGGCCTGGAAGGCGGGCACTCCTCAGCTTTCTGACGCCACTAATCGCTAGCGCCATCTTGACTCTGCGACTCTACACGGTGCACGAATTCGGGTTGATGGCCGGAATGTGGCTGCTGCTGTATGGCGCCGGCATTATCGCTGCAGGCGCGCACTCAGTGCGAGTGGTTCCCGTAATGGGCTGCTGCTTTGCTGGGCTCGGAGCAATCGCCCTGCTCACAGGCCTTGGCGACGGTAATGTCTGGATGGCACTGGGCTTCGGCGGTCTGCACCTTCTCTTCGGCTTGGTGATTGCGAGGGGATATGGCGGGTAGAGCGGCAGCTGCCAAGAAGGAAATCGCGGCGAACTAAGAGAACACCACCGCGCCCGAGCTTGAGC
>CALMAV010000553.1 GCA_937859895.1 uncultured Bryobacterales bacterium
TCCTAAACCAACATGAAACTCTATCGAACAAGAGATGGCGTCTTCCTACATGAAGACGATAAGTGGTATCGGTTAACCCGGTCGGAGTGGACTCAGTTGGTTACCCGTGAAGATCTGCCCGAGTACCTGGCGGAACTAGTGGGACGGCTCTCGACGGCTGCTGCGCCCCCTGAATCAACGTTGGTTGCTCCTATAGAACAGGGCGAAGTTTGGGCAGCTGGTGTGACTTACTTCCGCAGCCGCACAGCACGCATGGAAGAGTCGCAGGTTGCTGGTGGCGGCTCTTTCTACGATCGTGTCTACGAAGCCGAGCGCCCTGAACTATTCTTCAAAGCGACCCCGCATCGTGTTGTCGGCAGTGGCTCCGCAGTACGGATTCGTAGCGATTCAAAGTGGAATGTTCCTGAACCTGAACTGGCGCTTGTCGTTACGCCGCGCGGCCGGTTGATTGGGTACACCGTGGGTAACGATATGAGCTCGCGTGATATTGAGGGTGAGAACCCGCTCTATCTGCCACAAGCTAAGGTCTATAACGGCTCGTGCGCGCTTGGGCCATGCTTGCTGATCCAATCTGAGCCGCTTCGCTCTGACACTGAGATTATAATGCGTATCCAGCGAAACGAAGAAACAGTTTTCCAGGACGTAACGACCTTGGCTCAGATGAAGCGAACACCTCAAATTCTGATCGATTACCTTTTCCGCGATAACGCCTTCCCGCTAGGCTGCATTCTGCTCACCGGAACCGGCATTGTGCCTCCAGACACCTTCTCCTTGCGATCGGGCGACGTTATCTCCATCACAATTGCGTCGATTGGAACGCTTACAAACCACGTTGCTTGACCGCTCAGCACCCATTGGTTTGAAACAGAGCGCTGCCGGGCAAGTCCCACCTATTTGGAGGTTGTTTTGGCGAATACAGAACACGCAGAAGAAGTAAAGAAGCTGGCAAGCCTGATGAAAGAGTTTAGGTTTGTGATGCTGACCACTGTCGAGGATGATGGCGTGCTGCATAGCCGACCGATGGCCACGCAGAATGTCGAGTTCGACGGTGACTTGTGGTTTTTCACCGGCGCGCACTCGCCGAAAGTCTGGGAGTCCGACCATCACCCGCAGGTTAACGTGGCCTTTTCCAATCCCGAGAAGAATACGTATATCTCGGCGTCAGGTACCGCTACGCTGGTCCGCGATAAACAGAAGCTTCAGGAATACTGGAAACCGATTTACAAGACGTTTTTCCCCAAGGGCCTGGAAGATCCTGAGCTTTCCCTGTTGAAGGTCACGGTAGAGAAAGCAGAGTATTGGGATTCGCCCAGCACGGCACTCGGGCGTGCGTTTAATTTCGCACGGGCTTACGTGGCGAAAGATCCAGGCAAGCTCGGTGAGCATGGCAAGGTGGATTTGAAGTAAATTTTGGCCTAACAACTCACTGGCCGGATTTACGCGACTGACGTCTTAAGATGGCAAGCATGCGCCTTGTCACCTTTGAAGCGGATGGGAAAGTCCGGCCCGGTGTTCTGAACGAAGCAGACGGAATCTTCGACCTCTCTACCGAGGGATTCGCTTCTGTTCTGGACGTAATCGAGGCCGCATCGGCACAGCATGTCAGCCTGGAAAAGTTTGCGTCTGACACGGAGGTCGATTCGGCTTACACATTGGGCACGGTCAAGCTTCTAGCTCCCATTCCGCGGCCTCGTAAGTTAATCTGTGTAGGTTTGAACTATCGCGACCACGCACTTGAGACCGGCTCGGAAATCCCTGCTGTTCCAACCATCTTCAATAAATTCGCAACGGCTGTGATTGCGACAGGCGATGAGATCAAATTGCCAAAGGTTTCCAAGTCACCCGACTATGAGGCTGAGTTTGCTTTTGTAATCGGGCGCGGTGGGCGCAAGATTAAGGCCGATGACTGGCGTGACCACGTCTTTGGCTACACCATTGTGAACGATGTCTCGGCACGCGATTATCAGCGGGCGACCACCCAGTGGCTGATGGGAAAGACATTTGATACTTTCGCTCCCATGGGGCCCTGGATCATCACGGCTGATTGCATTCCTGATCCGCACAACGTGGACGTGCGGCTTGAGATCAATGGCGAAGTGATGCAGAACTCCAATACCCGCGAGTTGATTTTTAAGATTCCCCAGCTAATTGAGTTCCTGTCGAGCGTGTTCACTCTGGAGCCGGGAGATATCGTTTCCACGGGCACACCAGCAGGCGTGGGTGTCGCGCGTAAGCCGCCACGCTTCCTGCAACCTGGGGACGATGTGGTGGTGAAGATACCCGCCATTGGCGAGCTGCGCAACTCAGTTGTGGCTGAAGCGTAGTGCCACCGTTGACGCTGGGTCAGATAGCGGAGCGACTTGGCTGTACATTGTCCGGAGGTTCCGGGGAGACGTCAATTATTGGTGTCTCGACGCTGGAGCAGGCGGGTCCCGGAGAGATTAGTTTTCTGGCTAATTTGAAGTACGCACCAAAGGTAAAAGCAACAGGAGCCGCGGCTGTGCTTGCCTCTGAGCCGTTGCTTGACACCCGGGCTGCCACGCTGGTTTCACAGAACCCGTACCTGGATTTCGCACGCGCTCTTGCGATGTTTTATCAACCACCAAAGCCGGCAGAAGGGGTACACCCGTTAGCCTTCATTGATGAAACCGCCAGCCTGGGCCCGGGCGCCTCAGTGGGACCGTTCGCCGTCGTGGGGCCGCAGTGCCGCATTGGAGCACGCGCGGTTCTCCATCCTCACGCAGTGGTGTATGAGGGCTGCACCATCGGCGACGACTTCACTGCTCATTCGCATGTCTCGGTGCGTGAAGGATCCATTATTGGCCATCGCGTGGTCCTGCATAATGGCGTTGTCATTGGCGGTGATGGATTCGGCTTTGCCAAAGCAGAGGACCGAACACAGTTCAAAATCCCGCAGTCGGGGCGCACGGTGATTGAGGATGATGTAGAGATTCAAACGCTGACCTCAGTTGATCGCGCCACGGTGGGCGAGACGCGGGTGAAGCGCGGGGCTAAGATCGACAGCCTTTGTCAGATCGGGCACGCTTGCGTAATTGGCGAAGACAACATCATCTGTGGGCAGACCGGCTTGGCCGGCAGTACGGTGCTGGAGGAGAACGTTATTTTGGCAGGCCAGGTAGGCTCGTCGGGTCACTTGACTGTGCACAAGAATGCCATTGTATGGGCACAGTCAGGGATCGGCCACGATGTACCGGCGGCTACGACAGTCAGTGGTTCGCCGGCGTTCGACTCACGTACATGGCTCCGAGCCTCGGCGACATTTTCCCGCGTACCGGAGATGCTCCGCACCCTGCGAGCATTAGAAAAGCGGGTGCAGGAATTGGAGCGGGGCAAATCAACTGCCCCTTAGCCGTAATGCATCGCCTTCGGCTGGCTGCGGTTAGAAAGGCTGGGTGGGCACCAATCAGCTTACTGGTGGCTATGCAACTTCCTGCAGTTGAGCTAACCGGAGTGGGACTATGAGGGACAGACGGAGTGAATGCCTGAGGAGATTAGACCCTAGGCTTATCCGGCCTACGATTTTAACCCTCTGTGGTGGCGTTCGACCATTTCTTGACTTAGTTGCTCGCCCGAATTAAGAACTCCTCTTCCCCTCTAACACTGGATGCGAGCGCTTCGCTCATTGTGCAGCTCATACCTTGTCCAATTGACGGCCCTGAGGCACTCGTGTTCCGATTACTTTCAAGATGAAAGTGTGCAATTGCCCAGGGACCCGCGGCGGTGCTCAAGAGGCGGCGCGAACCGGCTTGAGCTCGACGTAGCAAAGCACCCTCAAACTCGATGGGCGGGCAACAGCGCCGATTACAGAGCCTGCCAAGCATATGGGCTACCCTCGCCTAACCGCCGGTTCAGCCGAATAGCATGAGCGCCAATGGACCGAGCGAATGGTCTGAGACAAAGCGCACAGCCACCGTCTGCGAACAAGTAAGCGCACGCGATCTAGCGTTAACACCGGTAGAGGAAGTCAAGGGCAAGGCCGTACTCATTGCCGAGTGTTTCAATGACCAACGTAGTTGCTTGATTCGAAGAAAAGCTGCTGCTCCGATTACCTCGTGAGGTGACCGGGTAAACCGCATCTTAATCAGCAAGTGTGCTACTCGTGCCGTTGCAAGAAAAGTCTAGGCCGAGGCCTATGCGCCTCAGATATTCACTCCGTCTGTCCCTAATTGTCACTACTGTAGTGAACCCCAAGACTGAGACAGGAGGAAAGGGGACACAATGGAGGTAAAGA
>CALMAV010000554.1:0-1235 GCA_937859895.1 uncultured Bryobacterales bacterium
GGACGCGTTTTCACGCCGCGTTATCGGCTGGGCACTGGACCGGACGTTGGAAGACAGGTTGACTTTGGCTGCGCTGCAGATGGCGCTGTCGCGGCGGAGCGTGCAGCCCGGCATGGTTCATCATTCCGACCGTGGCTCGCAGTACGCCAGCGGCGGCTACACAGATCTGCTCGCAGCTCACAAAATCGGCATCAGCATGTCGCGCAAAGGCAATCCGTGGGACAACGCGGCCTGCGAATCGTTCATGAAGACGCTCAAGTACGAGGAGGTTTTCCGCAGCGACTACCGCGATCTGCACGAAGCCCAGCTGTCCATTCGCGACTTCCTGGAAAAGATTTACAACGCCCAACGGCTTCATTCCGCGCTCGGCTACGTGCCGCCGACCGAATTCGAGGCCAATCTCGCCACGCAAAACAAGGAAGCCGCTGCGCGGCGTCTCTCTGCATGAGTTTTCCAAGGCATCCGGAAATCTATCCATCCGATGAGGACGCCAGCATCGCCGGCGTCCCCGCTCATCGTCTGGATGAGTTTCCGGTTAGCTATTCCTTAGCGGGGTGCGCTCCCGCATTGCCCGCCTCCGCTTCACCAACCGCCTCCGAGTATGCGGTACCCTCGTCTTTCCGGTCCATGATTTTTCATCGACCGGTCAACTGTGTCTTAACTCCTTGTCTCACTCCAGGGGGCACGTCCACTTGGAGTCTTGCTCCTGACTCTGGCTAGGCTGCAAGGCGCGCAACCTGCTGATGAACCTACAAGGCAGTCTAAGCTCAACGCGAAGTTGCGAGAAGCTCGCTACGATTTGCGGCTTGAAGGCGAAAAGTTTAGCGGCAACGCTGCTCCGGTTCTTGCACGCGCGATTAACGAGGCACAGTATGTCTTGATCGGCGAGGAGCATCTCTCGCGTGAGATCCCTGCTTTTACGACGGCAGTTTGTAACGTCATGGCAATCCGGGGGCTTTCCGCCATGGCAATGGAAACGTGTCCCTTGGTGGCTAAGTTGGTCACTGCAACGCTGGGAAAATCGGATCGGTTAACGCGCATGCAGAGCTTGACGAGCCAATATCCGGACAGCGTCGCATTCCTGAACACTAGGCAGGAGAACGATCTAGTAGACCGTTGTGCGCAGCTCGCTCACAACTCTGAATTTCAGATTTGGGGTCTTGACCAAGAGTTCCTTGGGGCTGCGGGTTGGCTGATCGATAAGATCCTGGCCACGCACCCGGAGCTAGATCGAC
>CALMAV010000554.1:1245-1991 GCA_937859895.1 uncultured Bryobacterales bacterium
GGCTCATTTGAGGGCCGAAGAGCAGCGTAGTGCTTGGCGTGCGAAGCAGACTGGCAACCCGGCTAACCTTCTTATGATTTCAGCTTCTAACAGCGAGCTCTCCGAAATTGCGAGTGCTCTCAAGCAGGAGGGAAATGCTGCTGCGAATGAGCTTTTCGGTGAGTTGGTGCAAAGCCATCAGATCTACGTGAAGAACTTGGCCGGGTCGCCAGATGCAAACAGACAGCGAGCGCAACTGCTCAAAGATAATTTCCGGCGCTATATCGACACAGTGAAACCGGCCAAGCCCCAACGCGTCCTGATTAAGCTCGGTGATCTTCATCTGTACAAGGGAATTAACCCACTGCATCAGCGTGACCTGGGAAACTACATTGCTGAATTTGCAGATGGACAGAACAGCACGTCACTCAATATCCGCATTCTTGGAGCAAAGGGGGTTCTCCGTACGTACGGAGGCTATGCCCGACCCTCCAAACTAGAGCCATTTGAAACGGAGAGGGATGAGGGTGATAGCTGGCTGAAACCGGCCATTGATGAGCAAGTCTTGAATGCCTGGACGCTGTACGACCTACGCAAATTGCGGTTTCAGGATCTTGGCAAGCTCGAGGGAGCTATGGAGCGCCTGATCGATAGCTACGACTTTCTCCTTGTCGTGCCGGAGCTGACCGCGGCCGATCCTATTCGGTAGGAACAAAGCAGTAAAGACGAAAATTTTCGCGAGAATCCGTACTAGCGCGGCACAGAAT
>CALMAV010000555.1:0-1592 GCA_937859895.1 uncultured Bryobacterales bacterium
GTCACATTCAGAATGCCGTTGGAGTCAATCAAAAACCGAACTTCAATCCTCGCGAAGCCCGCCGGCACCGGATCCAGATCCTTCAACTCAAAACGCGCGAGGCTCCGGCAATCTTTAACCAACTCGCGCTCGCCCTGCAAGACGTGCACCAACACATTGCGCTGACCGTCAACAGAGGTCGTAAACGCTTCCGTGGCGCTGGCTGGAATGGTGGAGTTCCGATGGATTAGCTTAGAGACAACGCCACCCATTGTCTCAATGCCAAGCGAAAGCGGAGTAACGTCCAGCAACAACTGATCTTCGACATCACCAGCCAGAATGCCCGCCTGTACCGCTGCTCCCAGCGCCACTACTTCGTCGGGATTCAACTCCGTATGTGGCTTACTTTTGAACAGCCGCTCCACTGCCGAACGCACTAGCGGGATTCGGGTTGACCCACCCACCATTACCACTTCGTCGATCTGCTCAGGCGTGAGCTTTGCGTCCTGTAGCGCTGAACGACAAGGCTCCAATGTACGCTCAACAATTGGAGCAATTAAACGCTCAAACAGCGAGCGATCAATCGCGCGCTGATAGTGAACGTCCTGATAGTTGAGAGCAATGGCGGCGTCAGGCATGAACGACAGCTGCTCTTTGGCGGTAATGACCGCCCGGCGCAATCGTTGCAGACCCTCCGCGTCCTCAACCATATCGCGGCCCAACTCCGATTGAATCTCCTCCATCGCAATACGCAACAGCAAATTATCAATGTCGTCGCCGCCCAAGTGCGTGTCGCCGTTGGTCGCCAGCACTTCGAAGATACCGTCATGCAGTCGCAGGATTGAGACATCAAATGTGCCGCCGCCAAAGTCATAGACAGCAATCAAGCCTTGCTTGCGCTTATCCAATCCATAGGCCAGCGAGGCAGCAGTTGGCTCATTGACTAACCGGAGCACATCCAACCCAGCCAATCGGCCAGCATCTTTGGTTGCTTGCCGCTGCGCATCGTTGAAGTAGGCAGGGACAGTGATGACCGCTTCCGTTACGGGTGCGCCTAACTCTGCTTCGGCATTATCTTTCAACTGGCGAAGTACCGCAGCAGATATCTCGGGCGGAGTGAACGTTCGGTCGCCTAGGTTCAGCTTGATCACCGACTCGCTCTCAGCAGGCGCAATCCGAAAGGGAAAAAGTTTCAACTCGCTCTGCACGTCCGAGACGCCACGGCCCATCAGCCGCTTAACCGAGTGCACAGTCCGATCCGGCTTAGTCAGCAAGAGCTCCGCTGCTTCCTGCCCGGCAACCAGCCGACCATCGTCGTGCAAAGAAACGACACTCGGGACAATCTTCTGCCCCTGCGCATCCTCGATAATTTGTGGCCCGGTCAGCTCCATGACGGCTACAAGGCTGTTGGTGGTACCAAGATCAATACCAACGATCTTGGATTTGCGGCTTTCTCCGAAGTCGATTTGAAAAGTTCCCATAGTTATTGCCTTAGAGCCGATCTTCCAACGGCTCAGCAACCGCAGCCGGGTGGAGTGCCTTTTCAACGTCGCGCAATAAATTATCTATATAGCGACGCCGGTTCAATACTCCACGGACTTCATGCATGGCCT
>CALMAV010000555.1:1602-5064 GCA_937859895.1 uncultured Bryobacterales bacterium
CTCTCGGAAGCATCGTAGCGGCGAAAGAGGCTATTCAGCTCGCCATCAATCGAGCTTCGCATTTGAAGGAAATTATCCCGCGCCGCTTCCAATTGGGGCCGTGCCGATTCGTCTCCGTCACGCATCTCTTCCAAGGCCATATTCAACTCGAACACTTCCTCAAGCAATTCTGGCGGTACGTCTTTTGACCGCTGTTCGCCGATCGGAAATCCCTCCTCTGCAAGAAGGTACTCAGCACGCCTGACCGGATCGCGAAGGGTGCGATATCCGTCGTTGATCAGCGAAGTATTCTCCATGGCCAGGGCGCTCTCTTCAGCACTCTTCCGGGTGAAGCGGTCCGGATGCCACTCTCGGCTTAATTCGTAAAAGCGCTTTTTAAGGGCACCTTCGTCCAGCCCCAGCTTGCGATCAAGACCAAAAAAATGAAAGTAGTTACGAGTGGAAGTTGGCATGCGGAAAAAGAGAAAAGGGGCGACCGAGATCGCCCCGCACTAGTGGTGGATAGGAAACTAAGCGGAGAAGGAAGTGCCGCAGCCGCAACTCTTGGTCGCATGCGGATTTTGAAAAACGAAGCCAGACTGTATGAGCGAGTCATGCCAATCAAGCGTCATTCCATCTAGAAACAAAATGCTCTTTGGGTCAACAAATACACGCACATCGTCAAAAGTAAAAACAAGATCACGCGGCCGCGGCTCTGGAGCAAACTTAAATTGGTAGCTCAGCCCGGAACAACCACCGCCCAGGACACCCAAACGAAGGCCGCCTGACACGCCTTCGCGAGCAAAAGCATCCCGAATCTTACCGACCGCCTTAGCCGTAACAAAAACCTGTTTGTCTGCGGTTCCGGAGGGCGCTGCTGGGGCTGGCTGTGAGTGAATGCCGACCTGTGTTAGCTCAGCCATGCCACCCGCTTAATGAACAGCAACAGCTTCGGGCTGGGCAACGACCGCGCCCTGCTTGTGCTTGTAATCCGTGATCGCTGCCTTGATAGCATCTTCGGCCAAGACCGAGCAGTGAATCTTCACCGGAGGCAGCGCGAGCTCACTCACAATGTCGGTGTTCTTGATTTCGAGCGCCTGATCAACGGTCTTGCCTTTTAGCCACTCAGTCGCGAGTGACGAACTAGCGATTGCACTGCCGCACCCAAAGGTTTTGAACTTGGCATCCTCAATGACACCGGTTTCCGGATTTACCTTCACCTGCAGCTTCATGACGTCGCCGCACTCAGGAGCACCGACCATTCCTGTACCAACATCTTTGCTCGACTTGTCGAGCGAACCCACGTTGCGGGGATTCTCGTAGTGATCAATAACTTTATTAGAGTAAGCCATCTCTTATCCTCTCAGATTCCCTTTTTCACGCGGCCACTACCCTTAGTGAGCCGCCCAAACAACCTTAGAGAGATCGATGCCTTCTTTGGCCATCTCGTAAAGCGGTGACAATTCACGTAGCTTAACGACAACATCGATCACCTTATTACCAACATAATCTATTTCTTCTTCAGTGTTAAACCGGCCAATACCGAAGCGAATAGAAGAATGCGCAAGATCGTCCCCGGCGCCAAGCGCCTTCAAAACGTAGCTAGGCTCTAATGTAGCCGAAGTACAAGCCGAACCGCTTGAAACCGCGATGTCGTTAATGCCCATTAAAAGGCTCTCACCCTCAACATAATTAAAGCTGATATTCAGATTATGAGGAAGATGATGTTCCATTGTGCCGTTGACATACACCTCGTCAAGCGCATTCAGGAACTTATCTTTCAACTTGTCACGTAGAAATGCATGACGCTTAGATTCTTCCGGCATCTCCTGCGCACAGATCTCGCAAGCGGCCCCTAGGCCAACAATACCGGGGACATTCAAGGTACCGGAACGCATACCGCGCTCATGACCGCCGCCGTCAATCTGCGCCGTAATTTGCACACGTGGATTTCGTCGGCGCACATACAAGGCACCAATACCCTTAGGTCCATACAGCTTATGGGCAGTGAGCGAGAGGATATCGATCCCATCAGCAATCACGTTCACCGGGATTTTGCCAACCGCCTGCACGGCATCACTATGAAAGAGAATGCCCTTTTCTTTCGCGATTTTACCAATTTCAGCCATGGGCTGAACGACGCCAATCTCATTGTTGGCGTACATGATGGAAATCAGGATAGTCTTATCAGTAATCGCGTCTCGCAATTGGTCAAGATCGATCAAGCCGTTCTGCTGGACAGGCAGGTAAGTGACGCGAACACCTTCCTTTTCCAAGCGCTTGCATGTGTCCAGCACGGCCTTATGCTCTGTCACCTGCGTGATGATGTGATTGCCGCGCTCGGCGTACATCTCAGCAATACCCTTCAGAGCCAGATTGTTTGACTCTGTGGCACCGCTGGTGAAGACGATCTCTTTAGGCGTAGCGCCGATCAAATCCGCGATTTGTTTGCGAGCTTTCTCCGTACCTTCCTCTGCCTCCCAACCAAAGCTGTGATTGCGCGAGGCTGCGTTTCCGAAGTAGTCGGTGAAGTACGGTGTCATTGCCTGAAGTACCCGCGGATCTGTGCGGGTGGTGGCATGGCTATCAAGATAAATGGGAAGTTTCATTCGCTAATTTCCTTCGGGACTTTTCGGGGGGAGAGAGTTCGTCGCCGTTTGCAGCGCGACAAGTGAGGTGGCGGGCAACTGAACCCTCAAATCCGCCTCCGAATCATGCAACATATCTTGGATGCTAACGCCATCCAAAAGACGCAGGATCCCCTCATGTATACGTTTCAAAGGCTTCTTCACGGTACATTTGCTGATGTGCAGGCAATTCGTATTCTCAGTAAAGCAGTCGGCCAGTACGATAGGTCCGTCGATAGCTCGGATCACCTGGAGCGCCGAAATCCGGCTAGGGTCACGAGCCAAGCGATAACCGCCGTTGGTGCCATACTCTGAAAGGAGGAACCCGCTTTTACACAGCCGCTGTAGCAGTTTCGATAAGACAGGGAGCGGGATACCGCAACCATCCGAGACCTCTTTAGCGCTTACCGAACCGCCCGTCTGCTCCTGACGTAGCGCGAAGTGCTTCAACGCAATCAAGCTGTAATCCGCCTTTTTGGTTAATCGAAGCATAAAAGGCTAAAGTTCTAGAGATGAATGGCCGATCGGAACTATACGGAGCCTATCTAAAGGTATAACACGCCGGAGAGCCCCGGCCGCAGAATCGAAGGGCGCCAAATCAACAAGTTATGAGGCTTGTAGAGGGGATTACGGTCAAAAGTTAGATGCTCGTTCCTGCCAGGGATACAGTCATTTGCGTGTTAAACTTGAGAAGCGCAGCTTTGCCTGTAAGTACCTCGCTTGATTAGACTTTTTCGAGTTTTCATACCGGCAAGCGTCCTGGCGTTACTGCTTTCCGAAATCCTGATCGTTCTTGCTTGTTACACCGGCGCGATCTTTCTACTGCACGAGGATCCCGGCTTTTACTTTTTTAGTG
>CALMAV010000556.1 GCA_937859895.1 uncultured Bryobacterales bacterium
GCAGGCTGAGGCTCCGGAGTGTCAGGCGTCGGCTCGATCGGATATGGTCCGGCGGAAGCTGCCACGGGCTCTTGAACAAGGGGAGCAGCGTACGTTTGGCCGGCCTGAGCCGACATGAACGCCTCGACATCCTGTTTAGTGATACGTCCACCAGCGCCGGTGCCCTTTACCTTTGCGAGATCGATGTTGTACTCACGCGCCATCTTGCGAACCAGAGGAGACAACGGGCCTTGCTCTTCAGCGCCATCGGGTTGAGCGACTGCAGCGGGAGGAGCTGGTGGCGGCGTAGGAGCGGCAGGAGCAGCTGCTGGAGCCGGTGCCGCCGACTTTGGAGCTGGCGGGGGAGTAGCATCGACGCCCCCAGCACGCGCCGACGGCCCTACATCAGCCCTTGGTGCTGAAGAAGGCGCCGGAGCAGCAGGCGCCGGAGCCGGCGGCGCGGGAGGGGCAGCCGCCGCTGTCTTGCTATCGCCAATACGCGCTACAACGGCATTGATGGCAACGGTTGTGCCTTCCTCTACCAGCACTTCACTGAGAAAACCCGCTTCGGGCGAAGGAATCTCCGTGTCTACCTTATCGGTCGAAATCTCGAATAAGGGCTCGTCGCGCTCCACTTTCTCGCCAGGCTTCTTCAGCCAGCGTGTCAGCGTTCCCTCAACAATGCTTTCGCCCATCTGGGGCATTACAACGTCAATCATCGAATCTCCTGAGAATGTTGCTGGTGCGCCAGTTGTGCCGGCCAAGGCTTGGCTTCATCGAGCAAATGATAGTCAAAGATGGCCGCAAAAGAATCAGTTACGGCCGACATGCATTGTTCGCGCGTCGCGTCTGAACCGACGCTACGAACCGAGCAGACCGGTCTATTCAGACCGCACGGAACAATGTATTGGAAGTAAGTTAAATCGGTGTTCACGTTGAGCGCAAATCCATGCGACGTGATCCACCTGCTGATGTGAATACCCAAGGCTGCAATCTTGGCGTCACCCACCCAAACACCTTCTAAGCCACGCTCGGGAATGCGCCGGGCCGAAATGCCCAGAACACCAAGGGCATGGATCAACGCCTGCTCGACACCTTGAAAGTAGGCATGTACATCGCGCTTCCATTCTCGCAAATCCAGCACCGGATACCCTACCAACTGACCCGGACCATGATATGTCACATCACCTCCGCGGTCAGTTTCATAGAACTCGATACCGGTACGCGCCATTACATCGGCTGAAGCCAGCAGGTTTCGTTGCTTCCCATTGCGACCGATGGTAATTACGTGCGGATGCTCTACAAAGAAGAGAGTGTCAACGCCTTCGCCGTGCTTGCGCTGCTCAACCAGCTGCATCTGTATCTGGTGCGCTCCGCTATATCGCATGCGCCCAAGATCAACAATCTGCAGCGGCCGCTTCATTGCCGTCAGATGTTGATTGCCATTCCATCGACGTTGTTGAAGGCTTCACCAATTGCCTCATAAATCGTCGGATGCGCATGGATGGTGGACATCATCGTCTCAACTGTAGCCTCAGCCTCCATCGCGGTCACTGCTTCGGAAATCAACTCGTAAGCTTCTGGACCGATGATGTGGACGCCCAAGATCTCTCCAAAGCGCTCATCGGCAATCACCTTCACAAAGCCTTCGTGCTTGTTCAGAATAGTGGCTTTGCTGTTGCCCGCAAAGGGAAACTTGCCGACCTTCACTTGAAAGCCTTGCGCTCGCGCCTGCGCCTCTGATAAGCCCACGCTGCCAATACCGGGATCGGTGTAAGTAGCCCCAGGAATCCGGCTGCGATTGATCGGACGCACCGGCTTGCCGGCGATATGCGCCACTGCAGCCATGCCTTCAGCCGTTGCAACGTGCGCTAACTGTGGCGTGCCTGCGACGACATCGCCGATGGCGTAAAGGCCCGGTTCAGCAGTGCGTTGGTAGCCGTCCACCTTAATGAATCCGCGATCCACCTCGGCCTTCGTGTTCTCCAGCCCCACGCTGTCGGTATTCGGCTTACGGCCCACTGCTACCAGCAGCTTCTCAAATTCCATCTCTTCTTTATTGCCGTTGGCGAGGGTTGCCGTCAGGCTTACGCTGCCCTCATTTTTGCGGATGTTCTCTGCCTTGGCGCCCGCTTCTATGCGGATGCCGGTCTTCTTGAAGTGCTTCTCCAACTCTTTGGAGATCTCTTCATCCTCTACCGGTACCAGCCGCGGAAGCATCTCCAGAATGGTCACCTTGCTGCCAAAGCGATTGAAGATAGATGCAAACTCTACGCCGACCGCACCTGCGCCGATAATGCCGAGCGACTTGGGCACTGCCGGCATATCAAGAATTTCTATATTCGTCAGAATCTGCTTCGCGTCGGGTTGCAGGCCTGGGATCATGCGTGCCTCAGATCCAGTGGCCAAAATGATATTCTTCGCCTCGACTGTTTCAGTGCCCTTATCGCTCTTCAGTTCAATGCGCCCGTTGCCTTGCAGACGTGCGTGGCCCTTCAGCACATCTACTTTGTTCTTGCGCATCAGGAAGTCAATGCCTTTGGAGTGCTTGGTCACAATCTTGTTCTTGCGATCGAGCACCTTGGCATAATCCAGTTGCGGATCTCTGCACTGAATGCCTTCTGCTTCTGGATTTTTAAAGTACTCCCAAACATCTGCCGTATGCAGCAGAGACTTTGTCGGGATGCAACCAACCAGAAGACACGTGCCACCCAAACGCTGCTGCTTCTCAATCAGCGCCGTTTTCAACCCATACTGACCGGCGCGCACGGCTGCCGAGTAGCCGCCCGGTCCGCTGCCGATAACCACAACATCGTAGGTCATTTTTACCTTCAGTTTACCAGTGGAAACGGCTGTTAACGCCTGAACGTCCAATGGATTCTAATCTGCTATGGAACGAATGGGTTGGCTTGGGGTGATAGTTCTCAGCGCATTGTTAGCGCGCGCACAGGCGCCTGAAGCTCCGGCCAAGGTAACGAAGCAGCCACCACCCGGCACGCTCCATACAATCGCAATTCAAGGCGCTCATCTTTACCAACCTGCCGACATTGTCCGCTTTACTGGCCTGCACATTGGCCAGAAGATCAGCGGGCCGGCGCTAGAAACGGCGCGGCAGCAGTTACTTGCTCTCGAGCTGTTTACCAATGTTTCTCAGCAGTTCCGCTACAGTGCTGGTGCTGTGCCTGCGTATGACGTAACGTTCGCGCTCACGGAAAACGACCAGACATTTCCGCTCCGCTTCGACCGCCTCGGGTTGGACGAAGAAGCTATCCGCGACTACCTACGGACGCACGTCCCGCTTTATGCCGATCGCATTCCTGCCACTGATGCGGTTTTGAAGCGTTACACGTCTGCGGTAGAAGACGCGCTGGTGCAGGCTCACGCGCCCACAAAAGTGAAAGCGCAAGTCAGCAACGACGATCCGAAGCAGTTGGCCGTTCTGTTTACCTCTACTGCTCCAGCCCAAAACATTTCCCGTGTCATCGTAAGCGGCAATCAAGCTATCGACTCCGGTACAATCCTTCGAGCAGTCAATCAGGTTGCGGTGGGCGTGCCACTCTCTGATTCCCGCCTGAAGCTGATACTGGATGGCGCGATTAAGCCGCTCTATGCTGCCAAGGGATTTGCTGCCGTTACCTTTCCTAAGATCGAAACTGAACCTTCAACGGCCAACCTTGGCGTCGTTGTAAAGGTACAGATTCAGGAAGGTCCGCAATTCAAGTTTGGCCCTATTCGATTCCGCGGTAACGGCATCGACGAAGAAGAGATCCGCTCCAATATCCCCTTCAAGCCTGGCCAGCTATTCAATGGTGACCTGATCGATAGCTTCCGGTCTGAACTCACTCGGCGCTTGCACCGGCGTGGCTTGCTGGATGCCACCATTACCAATGAGACCGAGCCCGACGATGCGCGCCGGGTAGTTGCGGTCACCTACACCGTGACGCCGGGCGCAGTCTACAATTTCGAGCGTCTCGATATTCATGGGCTCGACTCTACTACCGAGCCGATCGTCGCAAAGCTGTGGGGCGAGAAGCGCGGCAAGCCGTTTAATCCTGACTACCCTGAGTTCTTCTTAAAGCGCCTGAGCGAGCAGAATCTTTTTGAAAATCTGAGGGACACGCGGTCGGACTATCACTCTGATCCGTCGACGCATACAGTGACTGTCAGCCTCTACTTCAAGGGCGGCGAACCAACTAACGAGAAAGAGCGGATAAAGAAAGAGGAGGAGCGGCGCAAGACAGAGGGTGGCGGCTCTGCCCCTCCGGAATAACTTCAGATTTCTTTAAGATTGCTGCCGAGTTGCGCCGAGTATTGCCGCACTCGATCTTGTTGTCCACTCACGCGATACAGGCTGGCAATGTTTTCCGGGAAACTCGGGTCGGCATCCTGTCCAGAGGGAATAGACAGAGTTGCCATTAGCCGTGGAAATCAACGGCAGAAGGACTGAGATCGGACCCCACCGACAGCATTGAACCTTATGCGCCAGTCGGTGTTCATGGCGCTGAGATCGCCCTTGTTGAGCACTATACTGAAGCAACGAGACACCCTCTTCGTCCTCCTGATCTGCAGGGCAGCCCCATTTAGAAGTTCGAATACTCGTCAGTCCGGCCTTCAAGCTGAACAGCAAAAGCTTCTAAGTCGGGTTCGTTGATTAAGGTCAGTGCTGAGATTACGCAATGTCCCGTTAACACGACCGCAGTGATGTGCTGGTCACAGATAGGTGGGTAGGCAGCTGATGGAAATCGCGTGACCTACCAGGTCTTAGGCCGGGCTTCGCTGACGAGCATCATGGACGCTGCTAGCCTGGACGAAATCAGCCAGCCCAGCTGCCATCAGAGGACGTTCCAGAGGAGTTAGAGAAGAAATCACTGTTAGACCAGAAAGCTCAAAGTTCGATGCAAGAAGAGCCTTGCCATCCGATTTGTTTAAAATGATCCAGTATTGGCTAGGAGAAACCTCAGCATTCAGAACTTTCTTAGAAAATCCCGCGAGAACCACCTCTCCGATTGGCAACTCTTTCCATGCACGGAGGTGCGCAGACTCATGGACGATCGCCGTAAACAGATCCTTACCACGCTTGCTCAATTGGACAAGCAATTCGGTAAGGGCTCGGTCCTAATGCTTGGTTCGCGCGCGGCGCTGCCTGTTGAAGTGATTACCACCGGTTCGCTGGCCATTGATAGCGCGCTCGGTGCAGGTGGGTTTCCGCGTGGTCGCGTGATTGAGATCTTTGGCCCTGAGTCTTCTGGTAAAACCACGCTCGCCCTTCACGTCATTGCGGAAGCGCAACGGGCAGGCGGTGTCGCGGCCTTTATCGATGCGGAGCATGCGCTTGACCCTGGCTATGCGGCGAATCTCGGAGTTGATACCGAAAACCTGATCGTCTCCCAGCCTGACTACGGCGAACAGGCGTTGGAGATTGCCCATGCCCTTGTGGCTTCGCAGACGATTGACGTTATCGTAATCGATTCAGTCGCTGCCTTAACTCCGAAAGCGGAAGTGGAAGGCGAGATGGGCGACAGTCACATGGGCCTGCAGGCGCGCATGATGTCTCAGGCCTTGCGCAAGCTGACTGCCTCTGTGTCGCGCGCCAACACTTGTCTCATCTTCATCAACCAATTGCGCGAGAAGATCGGCGTGATGTTCGGTAATCCCGAAACGACCACCGGCGGCCGCGCCTTGAAGTTCTTTGCTTCCGTTCGCACTGAAGTGCGCCGTATGACTGCCATCAAGGACGGCGAGACCGTCATCGGCAATCGTACGAAAATCAAGATTGTGAAAAACAAGATCGCCGCGCCTTTCCGCGAAGTAGAAGTTGACATTTTCTATGGCAAGGGCATTTCGAAAGAGAGCGACGTGCTTGATCTTGGCGTTCAGCACGGCATTTTGGAGAAGAGTGGTTCGTGGTTCAGCTACAAAGGTGAACGGGTCGGCCAAGGTCGGGAGAATGCCCGTCAGACTTTGATTGAGCGTCCTGAGCTGCGCCAGGTTGTTGAAGCTCAGGTCCGCACCAAGCTGGGTTTTGGTGCTAATGGCTCGGCGAAAAACAACGCCGCGTTTGAGCTGACTGCCGATCGCGAAGCTGTCGCTTAGAACTTTAGCTGGCCGATGGCGTCGCGTATCTGCGTCGCTAACGCGCTCTTTTGAGCGTTCAGCGTTCGTTGTGTATCGCGCACCTTGGCCAACTCAACCTCAGTGCTGCCGAGTTGAGCCGCGTATTGTCGCACTCGATCCTCTTGTCCGCTCACGCGATACAGGCTGTCAATGTTCTGCCGGAGGCGGTTCTCGTCTGCTGTCCATTGCTTCACCTGGTTGTCAGCGGATTCGAGGCTCGTCTGCACTTCAACGGCTTGCCGCTTCAGATTGGCGATTTTTTCTAATTGCCTCCAACCTGCCTGCGTCAACTGCTTATTTTCTGTTAGTGTCAGCAAATAATCCGGAGCAGCGTCCGCCACTGCTGTCGTATCGTCATAGATGCGTTCTTGCTCTACAGCGAAAGTTCGTGATTGGTGAGGCGTGAGCTTTACTTCGAAGCGGTAGGCCGATGCTGTCCGCTCACTTGGCTTGGGTGAGAGAACTTCGTACTCGCCGATGCCTTCTTGCTGCAGCACCAGTGTCTTCGGCTTGGCATCAATGTTGTTGATTGTGTACGTCCGCGTCTGACGGTCGGCATAGCGCATTTGTAAAACACCGTCGGCTGCGTGGATCTCACGTACCGTGCGGTTGTTGGAGCCGAAAGCTGTGGTGATGCGTGTCCCATAGTCAACGGCATAGCCGACCAGCCTCTTATCGCCCGCTTTGAAGGTCTCGACAAGAGCTTCACCCGCATAAGCCCCAACTTCGTAAACAGTGATTGGCCCACCATCGAGTGTCTTAGCTGTTGTGTTGGTGAGCTCGGCTGCATTCACGGGATGTTCGCTGCCCGTGTCGTTGAAAATCAGAAGCTTCCGAGCGGCGACTCGATCTTGAAGAAAGGGAAGCATGCCTGATTGGTTGCGCCGAATGGTGATGGGCTCGGCGAAGTTGTATTCGAAGAGTTCACCGACTGCAGTGCTTTCCGCACCTTGGACAGTACTTTGTGCGAGTCCAACCTTGGGGGCCGATGCCTGGACCTCAACGCTATTTGCCATCGGGCGATTCTCCATCTTTGGAGCAGGCGGCGGGGGTGGCGCACCAGGAACACCGCCTAAGACCCCACCTATCACCCCGCCGGCGGATCCAGTTCCCACACTAACGCCGCCACTATATACCGTTGGATTAGCCGCTGCATCTTCCGGTAACTCAACTACGTCTCTGTGTCCATAACGTGGCGTATCAAGTTGGCTAATGAACGAAACCGGCCTGCCCGAGACCGCCGACAACCGGACATGCTCCCAATCCTCATCGCTGGTGTTGTCGACAATTGCCCAACCCTCCAAAGTCGCCTTGGGCTCCTCAAGTGTCAGTCGGTACGACGACTTCCAAATCGGTGCCGGCACCACATAAGAAACTGTGAGACTCCGTTGCCCCGCACCAGCCGAATCAATCAGAACGCTGCGCTTCTCCTGGTTGCGTGACTCATTCATCGTCTGCAAGTACTGCTTCAGTTGACTCTGCAGCTTCTGATCCGGAAAGCGAAAAGATGATATCGCGCCCAGATCCAGCGTCTGAATCTCGCCAGACGTTAGCAGCAGCGTCACCTGCTCTCGAATCAACTCTTTCTTCTCGTCTGTTGATTTTATGGCGCGAGCACTCAAAATAGAACCGCTCAGCAGCCGATCTGCGGTCTTCAACTCAATGGCAGCACCGCGAAATCCATCGAGGAAATCGGCCATATAC
>CALMAV010000557.1 GCA_937859895.1 uncultured Bryobacterales bacterium
GGAATGCACTGCGCGATCTCCGTTCCATTAGCGCAAGCCACTAAATATTTATTTCACGAATTGAGAGACTAAGAATAGTATGCCGAATCCGAAACGCCGCCACTCCAAGCGACGAACATCTACCCGACGGGCACATGACCACCTGGTGGTTCCGCAGTTATCGGAGTGCCCGAACTGCCACGAGAAGATCCGCTCTCATCGTGCCTGTCCGCATTGTGGAAAGTATAAGGGTCGAGAAGTCATCGAGGTAGTTGAAGCCTAATTCGGTGACCATTGCCCTCGACGCCATGGGCGGCGACTTCTTTCCTAAACCGGAAGTAGAAGGCGCACTTCAGGCGGCCAAAGATTTTAACGTCAAGATAATACTGGTTGGCCGCGAAGATGTAGTTCGTCAGGAACTGGATCGTTATCCCGATTGGCAAGATCTGCCTATTGAGATTAAGCACGCCAGTGAACAGATCACGATGGAAGATAGTGCCGGGCGGTCTGTTCGGGCCAAGAAAGACAGCTCCATCCGGGTTGCCTCGCGATTGGTTCGTGACGGGTTAGCCCAAGGCGTCGTTTCTGCTGGAAACACCGGGGCAACTATGGCGACCACAAAAATGGTGCAGGGAATGCTGCCCGGTGTAGATCGCCCTGCTTTGGCATCGGCGTTTCCCACTCGCAAGCGCACTTCGGCCATCATGCTCGATGTTGGCGCTAACGTTGATTGCACCGCGAAGATGCTGGGCCAGTTTGCTGTCATGGGTAACGCTTACTCGCGCACAATTTTCCATACGGAGACGCCCCGAGTTGGTCTACTGTCCATCGGCGAGGAGGAGCACAAGGGCAATTCGCTCACCCACGAAGCTTGGCCGATTCTCAAGTCGCTGAAAGACATGAACTTCATCGGCAATGTGGAAGGGCGCGATGTCTTCAACGGCTCGGTAGACGTAATTGTCTGCGATGGATTTGTCGGGAACGTTGTCCTGAAAGTAAGCGAAGGCCTGGTGGAAGCAACGGGCAAGATGTTAAAAGAGTCTCTGACTGCATCGGTGACGCGCAAGATTGGCGCGTTCCTAGCTCGGGATGCCTTCGACGAGTTCAAGAAGCGTGTTGACTATTCGGAGTACGGCGGTGCGCCGCTGCTGGGCTTGCGCGGCATCTGCATCATCTGCCACGGCCGCTCCACTGCAAAAGCGATTCGCAATGCGATCCGGGTAGCGAAAGAGTTTGCGGAAGGCCCGCCGTTGACCGGACTCTGTTCATAGATGTTACACTAGTAAGGCCCAAACGCGCGGATGTGGCGGAATTGGCAGACGCACTGGATTTAGGTTCCAGCGCTCGAAAGGGCGTGAGAGTTCAAGTCTCTCCATCCGCACCAAAGTTCAATATGGCGTTGGTCGCTTAGCAACATTATAATCAAAACTGTCTGTACACCAGTTATCACAGCCAATACTGGGCTGCCTTGTTGCTTCAACGTGGCCCGACTGGTAATGTTGAGCGCCTGTCAGCGTCTCTTTCATCTGCCAGAGTCGATTTAAATCCTCATCAGATAGATGCTGCGCTGTTTGCGATTCAGTCGCCGCTCTCAAAAGGGGTGATCCTGGCCGACGAGGTGGGCTTGGGCAAAACGATAGAAGCGGCAATTGTGATTGCGCAACGTTGGGCTGAGCGAAAGCGTCGCATCGTCCTTATTGTTCCCGCGACACTTCGGAAACAGTGGCAGCAGGAACTGTCTGACAAATTCGCGCTTCCGTCTATGATTTTGGAAGGCCCGGCTTTCCGGCGAGGTGGCGTTAAGAACGCCTTCGACCAAGATGGAACGATTCTAATTTGCTCTTACCAGATAGCTGCATCCAAGGCCTTCGAACTGTCACAGGTGCCCTGGAGTCTCGTCGTCATAGACGAGGCGCATCGGCTTCGCAATGTATACAAGAAGTCATCCCAAATCGCGGCTGCAATCCGTGATGCGGTACAGGATCGGCAAAAAGTATTGCTTACAGCGACGCCGCTTCAAAACTCGCTTATGGAGCTTTATGGGCTGGCGTCCGTCGCAGACCCCCACATCTTCGGCGATGAACGGTCTTTCCGCGATCAATTTGCTGACGCCGGTACTAGCGATCAAGCGGCCGAGCGACTGAAGCAGCGGCTTGAGCCGTTGTGTAAGCGGACTCTGCGGAAGCAGGTATTAGAATACGTGCGATTCACCGAGCGCCGCTGCTTAACCCGCGAATTTTATCCTACGGACGAGGAACACGACCTCTACGAATCTGTCTCTGAATACCTTCAGCGCCCCAGTTTGGCCGCACTTCCTCAATCTCAGAGGCAACTCATCACTCTAGTGCTGCGCAAGCTTCTTGCATCGTCAACCTTCGCAATTGCGGCCACGCTTACCGGCATGGCAAATCGTCTTCAGCAGGAGTTGCAAGATGCAAACGCCCTGGTTGAGAAGAGCGACCCACTACCGGATGACGATTTCGAGCCGAAAGAAGCAATGGAGGAGGAATGGACTGAAGATGAAGACCCTTCCGATGTTCAGCAACATGATGAGCGAGCAGAGGGTAAGCCGCGCCCCCTGTTTGACCCTGCTTTCGTTACTGCGGAAATACAAGACCTTCGACGCTTTTCACAGCTTGCAAACAAAGTCGCTACCAATGCGAAAGGCCAGGAGTTGCTGAACGGGCTCGAAGCGGCATTTTTAAAGACTGCTGAACTAGGTGCGAAACGGAAAGCGGTTATCTTCACCGAATCGCGGCGAACTCAGTCCTACCTATTCGACCTTTTGTCGGAGCACGGCTACAAAGACCAGCTGGTGTTGATGAACTCGACCAATGCCGATCCACTCTCAACGCGCATCTACCAGAGCTGGCTGGAGCGGAATCGTGGCACCGACTCGGTCTCTGGCTCGCCTACTGCTGATCGAAAGGCGGCCATCGTTGAAGATTTTCGCGACCGGGCAACCATTCTCATCGCCACTGAATCGGCAGCCGAGGGCGTCAATCTTCAGTTCTGTTCGCTTGTGGTGAACTATGACCTCCCGTGGAACCCGCAACGAATCGAGCAGCGGATTGGACGTTGCCACCGGTATGGCCAGAAACACGATGTTGTAGTAGTCAATTTCCTGAATAAGCGAAATGCGGCGGACCAGCGTGTTTATGCTCTCTTAAAGGACAAGTTCAAGTTATTCGACGGCGTGTTTGGTTCGAGCGACGAAGTGCTCGGTGCACTTGAATCCGGAGTTGACCTCGAAAAGCGGATTGCCGCGGTCTACCAGACATGCCGAACCACCTCCGAGATTGAGTCTGCCTTCAACGCACTGCAGGCGCAGCTTGAGGATACGATCCAAGCACGTTTGGAGCAGACCCGGCGAACCCTGCTGGAGAACTTCGATCAGGAGGTGCACGAACGGCTTAGGGT
>CALMAV010000558.1:0-741 GCA_937859895.1 uncultured Bryobacterales bacterium
AGCCAACACTGAGTTCATCCGCCACCATCCTGCCCTGGTTTTGGAAAACATTGGCGCTTCACTCACTCAGCAAGGCGGCCGGCTGGCGATCATGTTTGTGGGTTTTCTTGGTTGGATCGCGATTCCGCTACCTCGAAAAGTCGTTCTCGCGTATCTTGCCTGCTTAGCGCTGGTAGCGGCAACTCAGGCAGGTAGAGTTCGCCCTACAACCTATCAGCGACTTCTCCTTGCGTCCATCTCGGTGGCCAGCGTTCTTATCACGTTCGTTCTAATGTTCGACTTCGATACTACAGTCAAGTATATTGCTGACGTACATCGCTCGGTGGAGCCAATTCTGTCGATTCAGGGCCGCTACTTTATCCCGACTGGTTTGCTTGTCATGCTTGTTTTTTCGAATCGGCGATACCGCATTCCAGCGCGCACTGCACTAGGGCTTACTCTGCTGGTGAGCTGCTGGGCAAACGCTTCTGCTTACTATTTGACTTACAAGGATTACTACTCTCGTGCTTACCTGAAAGCAGCGCCGGTGTTGGGTATTCGTTGGCCTGACGGAAAGACATTCCTGTGTGTAGATGGCGTGCTGCATCGCATAGCTAATACCGAGACGCTCGTACATCTACATCTCCATCGTCCGCTGGTGATCGGCAAGCCGAGCGAAGAGTCAGTTCTGGTGAAGAGTCCATTGCCCGCACTGCCTGGACGTGTGCTTCGGACGCCAGACGACCCTACCATTTACTTCAT
>CALMAV010000558.1:751-2333 GCA_937859895.1 uncultured Bryobacterales bacterium
CTTCATAGACGATGGCGCACGGCATAGCATTCCGAACCCGGCAACCCAGATTGCGCTGGGTTTGACGGATGTACGAGTCGTGCCTCCCACGGTCATGCAAGCTATTCCGCAAGGCTCTGCGCTGAAGCCAATCGCCACAGCTCCCGCGCCCGTTCAGTAGCTATCACCGGGGCGGGTAAACTACAGACAGATGACTTTAGAAGAATTGGAACGGGAGTACGTTTCGCTCCGCCAGCAAGGTGAAGCTGTGCGGAGCTATCTTTGACCCGTCCGGCAAACAGCAGGAAGTAGCCAAGCTGGAAGTTGAGATCAATGATCCCGACTTCTGGAACCAGCCGGAGAAAAGCCAGCGCATTATGCAGCAGCGCAAGCGGCTGGAAGAATCCATTCAGCAGGCCAAAGACGTTCGCGCTCTTACCTCCGACATCGATACCTTGTTCGAGCTGGCTCGCGAAGGCGAAGCCGTTACCGGTGACTTGGAACGTGAGATGAAGGCCTTTGAGAAGCGCCTCGAATTCTTGGAAACAGCCATGCTGCTTTCGGGCGAAAACGATGCGCTGCCGGCCATTGTGACGATCCATCCGGGGGCAGGCGGAACCGAGAGTCAGGATTGGGCAGAGATGCTGCTGCGCATGTATCTTCGCTGGGCCGAGCGCCACGGTTTCGAAGCAGTTTTGACTGACCGGCTGGAGGGCGAAGGGGCCGGCATCAAATCGGCTACTGTCGAAATCAATGGCGAGAACATCTACGGCCAACTCCAGGCTGAAGTCGGCGTGCATCGTCTGGTTCGCATCTCGCCGTTCGATGCCAATGCGCGACGCCATACATCGTTCGCCTCTGTTTTCGTGTATCCACAAGTAGACGAAAGTATCAACATCGACATCAAGCCCGAGGACCTGAAGATTGACGTGTTCCGGGCAAGCGGCGCCGGCGGCCAACATGTCAACCGCACTGAGTCTGCCGTTCGGTTTACCCATTTGCCTACGGGCCTGGTTGTGCAGTGCCAGAACGAGCGGTCGCAGCATAAGAATCGTGCCAGCGCCATGAAGCAAATGCGGGCCAAGCTGTACGAGTTTGAGATGGATAAGAAGCGCGCTGCCGATCAGAAGGTGGAAGACACCAAGCTCGGGATTAACTTCGGAAGCCAGATTCGAAGCTATGTGCTTGCTCCCTATCGGATGATTAAGGACCACCGAACCAAGCTCTCGGTTGGCGATGTGGACCGCGTGCTGGACGGCGATATCGATTCGTTTCTGCACGCTTACCTTGTTTGGGCAAAGACCGGCAGAGTGTCTGGCGAAGCGAGCGACCTGCCTGATTAGCACCGAAGTTGAGGGCGAGCTCCATCGGGCTGCCGAGATTATCCGCGGGGGCGGGCTGGTTGCTTTTCCTACTGAGACGGTTTATGGTCTCGGTGCAAACGCGCTGGATGCAGCGGCCGTAGCACGCATCTTCGAAGCGAAGAAGCGCCCATGGGCAAGTCCGCTAATTGTGCATGTTGCCGATATCAACATGGCGCGAGCAATCAGCGAAGAGTGGCCCAATCTTGCCGATAAGCTAGCTGCGCACTTTTGGCCTGGTC
>CALMAV010000559.1 GCA_937859895.1 uncultured Bryobacterales bacterium
GATAGTTCGTGATAACGATCTTTGCCGCCGAGACTTCGGGAAGCAGATCCACCGGTACTAGTTCCCGGCTTGCGTAGTAGCTGTCCGGGTCATTCGGTTGCAGCACGCGCAGACGGTCCTTAATCGTCAACCCAGGAGCGACAATCAAAAATCCGCTCGTGAACTTGTCGCTACCTGGGCGGCGCTTCGCGTTGACGGTCTGCCACGCGATCAACATGGCCATCACAGTGGTCTTGCCCGCGCCGGTGGCGAGCTTCAGTGCCAATCGGAATAACTCGGGGTTAGATGAGAGGTTCGCGTCCTCCATATGATCGAGAAATGCTCGCCCCACTTTTCCCATCTTGGGTGCGACTTCTGTCAGCCAAATAGCCGTCTCCACTGCTTCCACTTGACAGAAGAATGGCCGCACTCCTGAAAACGGATGCTGTCGCCAATGCTTCAGCAGTCGCGCTGTCTCCGGCGTCACCTTCCAATCGGAGGAGTTGGGCCATTTCCGCCACTGGTCAACTTGCTGCCGCAAATCATTGATTACCGTCGGCATATCGTAGCGTTGCTTTTCGGTAGATAGATCGTCGAAGATCAAATCCTTCTGCTTGGCTTTTCGCTTGCGCGGTTTAGGTATCGGGGTGATGAAGTCAGCGCTGCGCCGAGCTTCTACGATTCGCTGTGTTGGCTGGCCAGTGGCATCCAGCTCCCAGTGCCGATTCGGACACCCATACGGACTGTTCAGAATGGGCCGGGTAAAGAACGGGTTCTCCAAACAAGTCCAGAATACTGGAATGCGATATGGAGAACTGTTTGTTGCGGAATTCAGCCCAAACTAAACAAGCAATGCGCTGAGCAGCCATATCTTGATCGAAAGTAATGGCTTGCCCCGTAACCCTCCGCCATCGCGAGAAGCCCGCATCCGCCCTCAGACGGCTGGCGCGAGGGTCCGTCAAGGCGTAGACGTTTTTCGGCCTCTGCCGAGGATTCCGCACGCGGAATAATTCACGGGACAAAAAGGGCGGCTTTGGGCGTAAACCCCGGGTTTCTAGGGGCAGAAGTCCGGGTTCTTAGGGGCGCTCTTCTATATATCCTGACTACCAGAAAAAGAACCGAATTAGTCGGGCGTTTGTTTGTGGAAATGTGAATGATCGCCGAAAAGGCCGGCCGCTGCGCGCTGCGCTGCCGAGAAAGGTGAAGCGCCCCTAAAGTCCCGTGGCAACAATGGCGTCGTTTCAGCCGCATGCTAGATCAGCTGTGTTGGGCAGAGTGCGAAGCTCGTCTGTTACCTGCAAAATCGTTCCCGCGCAACTAGCTTTGTGCAATGGGACGTGAGATTGCTTGACAGAGCAACTCACCGGGTAATCTATTGGATCAATGGAGCCGAGCGCCCCTAAAGTCCCGTAGAATCTTATCGGGTATTGTCCTCAGCCCTTCTCCGACAGCTCATTCTCGAGATCTTCAATAGTCGGGAGGCTGCCTGTCCAATTAGCGGGCAAGGACTCAGCGAGCCTGTATTCCGAGACCCCAATCGGCGTTGTCGAGTTCCTTAAAGCGTACTCTGCGATAACTTGGTCCTTCGTTTTACAGATAATCAGGCCGATGCTGGGCTGATCGTCTGCGTGCCGGAGTAAGTCGTCGACAGCAGCCAGATAGAAGTTCATCTTGCCGATGAACTCGGGTTGGAACGCTGTCGCCTTTAAATCCACTACAACAAAGCAACGGAGTTTCAGATGGTAGAAGAGAAGGTCAATGTAGAAGTCGTTGTCGCCGACGGTCAGCCGGTGTTGACTAGCTACAAAGGCGAATCCGACGCCCAGCTCTAGTAGGAATTTGCGCAAGTGTGCCAGAAGACCTTGTTCCAGTTCGCGCTCGCGAGCGTCTTCCCCGAGCGTCAGAAAATCAAATGCATAAGGATCCTTGGTTATTTGCTGAGCAAGATCTGATTGGGGCGGCGGAAGTGTTCGTTCGAAGTTTGTGACAGCCGATCCCGAGCGCCTATGGAGTCCAGTCTCAATCTGGTGTACGAGAACGCTGCGGCTCCACCCGTGCTGCAGGGCAGCGGTTGCATACCAAGTGCGCACCTCTTGCTGATCTAGCTTGTCGAGCAGCACACAATTATGAAACCAGGGAATTTGTGCAGCAACCTGCTGCACAATTGATTCATCGGGCCATGTCTCTGCAAAGGTCCTCATGTACTTGAGATTGCGAGGCGAAAAACCCTTCATGTCCGGAAACGCCTGCTTCAAGTCTTTCGCGAGGCGATCGATAACTTTCGCGCCCCACCTTTCGCGATCTTGGCGAACAAGAATGTCGCGTCCAATCCGCCAATAGAGCAGCACCAGTTCGCGGTTCACGGAAACTGACGCTCTCAGCTGCGATTCCCGGATGCGGCGCTTCAGGTCCTGCAGCAATGATTCGTAATCTTCTTGTACCGGTTGCAATTCAGCCATGAGTTAGCTCGGCTACGAAGCGCCCCTAAAGTCCCGTGCCCTTCTTGGATCAGATGTCAGCAGATCGACAACTCTAACCGCCACGAGCTCCGCCAGTGCGGCCAGCTCTTCCGGAGCAAGAGTAATCTTTGAAACGGCCGCAATGTCATTTGCGTCCAAAGCGCCATCCTCGTTGATAACACCAAGCCGTCGCTTTAGATCCGCGAGCAGGGCGTCCAATTCAGGGTCAGTTTCCCTCGAGGCCTCTATTCGCTGTATGCCGTGGCACACCGTCGAGTGGTCCCGACCGTTATAGAAGCGGCCGATTATCTTAGTGCTCCAACGACCGACGCGGGCTGCAAGGTACATTGCCACTTGGCGATTGAAGCAAGCAGGCTGAGAGTTTCCCAGCCCTCGCGTTGGGCCGAGCCGCGCGCATACAACGCTGTCGATCTCTGCTAAGGGTATGCGGCGACCGGACAGGGATTCGGGTGCAAAGGATGGAGATGCCATCAGGCGCTCCTCACAGTCAAAGCTGCAGCTGGCTGAACAATGAGTCGCTGGCCGTCAGCTGAAAGTCTAGCCGGGCACTCGGGCCACATACTCTTGACGACCCGAAGCCACTCTTGCAGCTTTTCCCTGAACTTGCGCGGACGGGCATATTCGGCATTTCCAAGTTGGGCCGCCAGACCCAAAGCTCCAGACAGGGGGATACTCTCCTCGCTCTTAGCCGAGAAACAGCGATAGGAAAGCCACATGAACAAGTCCAGAACTGCCGGTGAGGCAGACAGGACGCGCACAGCATCGAGGTCAGTCGGAATCGGATGGTCCGAGATCTCCCGATAGAAATCGTCGCTTAGGACGATCACGTTTTCGAATTGATCGGACAGCACCGGCTGGTCCTCACGGCGGTCATACCAGATTTGAGCTTCCCGCAAGAAGTTGAACCTGGAGCGTTGGATCAACTTGGCAGTTGCACCGTTCTGGTCGGTACCGAAGAAGATGGTGGCGCCGAAGATCCGTTCAAACGCTCCAACCAATCGCCGGTACTCCTTTCCGCCTTTATGCATTCCGAAGGTCTCCAGCATCTCGCCAGCGCTCCGGAACCGGACAATGGGACTCTTCTGTTGGACGGCCAGTGTTGCTAGAAAGATCGGGACGATGCGATCTTGGCCAAAGGGCACACCGTAGTCCGGATGACCAGTAATTTGAAGGACGAACTGTCCGTTGCGACGTTGATAGACCAGCTGGTTCTCCGGTAACCGGCGAACTGGCAGGCCGCACAGAACGAATGGTCTGGAGCAGAAACAGAGCGCCTGCTTCGCTTCCTCGCGCTTAATCCTGACGAGCTCGATCCCTTTTGCTTTCTCGATCGTTCGCTTCGAGACGATCAGCTCTCTATGGTTCTTCCGGAAGAGCGTGCTGACTCTTTCCAGTGATCCGGTTCTCCTGAACTCCGGAAGGCGTCCGGGTTCTTGCCTGTTGCTCAAATCTCACCTCACGTATGCGCTTCAAAAGCGCTGAATTGAGGCGAGGAATTGGTTGTTTGTTGAGCCGAATGGAGGTAGCGGTTCCTGTACTCCGTTTACTCCTTTAAAAGCGACCCGGACGTAACTTGTTGAAACTGAATGGCCGTCTTTGCCAAAACTCACCGCCGTTGACGCATAAGTCCTTTATTGTCAATGGACAGCTATATTGCCAAGGTTGATGTCGCGGGTTCGAATCCCGTCTCCCGCTCCA
>CALMAV010000560.1 GCA_937859895.1 uncultured Bryobacterales bacterium
GCACATCAGGTTCAGCGTTGAGGCGATAGGTTCCGACGTAATCAGCAAGCTTTGCAGCAGGCAGCGAGATGGCGGCGGCCGCAGTTGATGCCGGTACCTCCTGGCATCCCGCCGGCACCCCGCAGCCCAGCATCATCGCCGCAACTCCGGCAAACCACGACGCGCACACCTTCATTCCATTCTCCGGTAAACTGCTTCGTTCGACCTAACTGAAAGATCCAGACGAACCCCTTGCGTATGAACTAAGTTCATCTTGCCATCAATCAGCCGAGCGCTACCGGCTCTACCGGTATCGGAGTTGCATCGCACTTCCATCCTTCACGCCCATGAGTTCCGTCGCAGAAGGGCCGCTTTGACGAAAGCCCGCAGCGACAGAGCGAGATTGCCGGCTTGCCGGTCAGGTCCCACTCGCGCCCTTCGACATCGACCAGTGAGATAGGGCCTTCTACGCGAAATGGCCCGTTCGGCCGAACCGTAATCTTAACCGCTGGAACACTTGGAGCCACAGGCTCCACTACACTCGGGACAACCTTCAACGATTCGTCTGCCATTGCCTTCAACACTCTCCCGGACTCAACCTCAGCATAACAAAGCAATGGTAGCGCTGTGTTTCCCAAAGGCCGAAGACATGGATTGCCATCCTCCGGGCTATGCACTCTGGACCATTCCATACTCCTTGAGTTTGCGGTAGAGGGTCGTCTTACCAATGCCCAGAAGCCTGGCTGCAATCAGCTTGTCACCATTTACACGCTGGATCATGTCGAAGATAGCCTGCTTTTCCATGCTCGCTATAGAGACAATTCCACTACTTGCAGATTTCTCGGGCGGAGTGGCAATAGGGATCTCCAGTAGCTCGTCATCAGGTGTGGAAATTGTCAGACGGTGTTTATTCTGGCGGTAAAAGTCCAGCAGAGGGCTTGGCAGATCTTTTAGAGCAAGCAATGAGCCTGTCGAGAAGCTGCATACACGTTGCATGGCGCTCTCAAGCTCGCGCACATTTCCAGGCCATCCATACGCCGCCATCAACTGGCAAGCGCCTTCTGAGAGGTGACGTTCATCCTCACTGTCCCTTTTGAGCCGCTCTATGAAAAAATCCGCGAGTTCGAAGATGTCAGAGCCGCGTTCCCGCAACGGTGGGATCTTGATATTTACGACGTTCAAGCGATAATAAAGGTCCTTTCGGAACTTTCCCTGCTCGACCATCTCCGCCAGGTTACGGAGTGTTGCAGCTAGGATGCGAGCTGAGATCGGCACTGCCTGCGTTGCTCCAACCGGCCGGACCTCTTTTTCCTGCAGCGCCCGGAGTAGCTTCACTTGCAGGTCCAAAGGCAGGTCGCCAATCTCATCGAGAAAAACCGTACCCCCACCCGCCGCAGTCAATAGGCCTTCTCTTGATTGGTAAGCCCCAGTGAAGGCGCCCTTTACATAGCCGAACAGTTCACTCTCGATCAGTGTCGAAGCAAGAGCAGTGCAATCTACCGGCACGAAGGGCTTTGACGCGTTTGGCCCGTTAAGATGAATGGCACGGGCGACCAACTCCTTGCCGGTCCCACTCTCGCCCAGGATCAAGACCGGATGGGTCGATGGGACAACTTTGGCCAGGAGGCGGTACAACTTCTCCATCGCAGGCGAACGGCCAATCATGTTGCCATGGCTGAGCTGAATGCGCAGGCGCTCCCGCAGCCTTGTTCGCTCAACGTTTGTACATCGTCGTTCGCCTGCGTGGTGCAGTACGGACC
>CALMAV010000561.1:0-1296 GCA_937859895.1 uncultured Bryobacterales bacterium
GGCCCGACGGTGCTTTCGAGCCGAATCCTGCCGGTGAAAATTACGCCGACAGGAACGGAACTCGAGTGAAGCGGATCAGCCGCCGCTGGGAAGTTCGATGTGTCCGCCGAACTTTGATCGCATGGCGGAGAGCACTTTTTCAGCAAACGTATGTTCGATACGGGAGCGGAAGCGGGTAAAAAGCGCTGAGGCAAGAACTTCGACAGCAACACTCTCTTCGATAGCGGCGTTAATTGTCCAGCGTCCTTCGCCCGAGTCCTCCACAATGCCGGTGTAATTGGCGAGAGACGCGTTCTCAGTAAGCGCCATAGAAGTAAGATCGAGCAGCCAGGAACCGATAACGCTGCCACGCCTCCAGAGTTCAGCGATGTCGCGAACATTCAGGTCGTAGCGTTCTTCTTCCGGCAGCTTGTTTGACTTTTTGTTGACTAAGATGTCAAAGCCCTCCGCGTAGGCCTGCATCACACCGTATTCGATGCCGTTGTGGATCATCTTTACGAAGTGCCCTGAGCCAGGAGGCCCAACACGGAGATAGCCTTGCTCTGCCGTCCCAGCAACCTTGTCATAACCAGGGGTGCGTTCAATATCGCCAAGTCCTGGTGCCAGTGTCTTCATGATGGGCTCAACAACTGAGAACGCATCCTCGTCAGCGCCAACCATCAAACAGTAGCCACGTTCGACACCCCAAACGCCACCACTGGTTCCTGCGTCCACATAGTGAATACCCTTCTTTTTCAACTCAGCAGCGCGCCGGATGTCGTCTTTATAAAAGCTATTACCACCGTCAATGATAATGTCGCCTTCTGACATCGAATGGCCTAAGATCTGCACCGTACCTTCGGTTGCTTTGCCCGAGGGCACCATCACCCAAACGACCCGGGGAGTTGGCAACTGCTTAACCAGATCTTCAAGGGAGCTTGCGCCCGATGCGCCCTCGCTCACTAACTTCTTCACGTTCTCCGCATTCATGTCGAATACGGTGCACTTATGCCCGCCTTTTTCCAGGCGACGAACCATGTTCGCGCCCATGCGCCCGAGACCCACAAGTCCGAGTTCCATTGATATCCTCTCAGTAACCGTCAGATTGCAGCAGCAGACCGCGCCGCCCGTTCGCATATGAGATTCAACGGTGCGCCGCGAGTTTCATAGTGTGCCCTGCACCGCGGTTATTCTTCCCGGATTCTCTCATGGAGACGGTGCTTGTGGCGGAGCGTGTACATTCCTAACCGCACGGATAGGTTTAGCGTCGATAGTAGGCCAGCAGCGTGTCGCCAGGGGCAGGAGTGCTGGTCAGGT
>CALMAV010000561.1:1306-4394 GCA_937859895.1 uncultured Bryobacterales bacterium
GGGTGTAGTCAACGCCAATCGCCAGCAAAAAACCGTTCTTGTACAGGCGCAGGCTAGTGGAGGAAGCCGGTGCGGCAGTAAGCGAGAAGTTCAGGTTCGAACCATCGACTGTGCCGAGAGGTCGCTCCGCATCGACGAAGCCAGTCTGTCCATTGCTGCCCACGCGGTAAGAGGCCATGAGCGAATCGCCCAATTGTGGCAGCGCATTGTTAAAGAAAGCCACAGTGGAGCCGGAGAGCGCAAAATCGGAGCCAGATGAAAGCAGTATGCCGTTTCGGGTGAGCAGCAAGCTGGCAGCGGGAGCTGGAATGTTGGCCAAAGTGAATGTTGCGTTCGAGCTGTTGATTGTTCCCTGTGGAACTTCGCCGTCAACGAAGGTGACCCCATTTGTGCCAGACCCAGCGTTGGCAACCAGCGAGTTGACCGTAGTCTGGAGATTTGAAACCGTATTGCTAATACTTCCCACAGTAGCGTTGAAACTGCCCACAGTTGACGTAACGGTGTTTAACGAATTTGAAATTGCATTCAGGTACGAGCTCAACCCAGTTACCTGTCCAATGCCCAAGGTAGCGGTTGTTGGCGCCGAGCCAGTGTTCGGGACGGTTGACCTCACCTGGCTTAGATTCAACGGTGAGGCGCTCGGGCCGACTTGCCAGGTTTCCACCCAACTGGTACGACCATCACCACTCGTGTACACAGCCAGATAAAACGCGGCTGGCGAGGCATTCGTGGAAGGAGCCACCCGTATGGACAGGACGCCATTATAGATTTTTACGGAGGTGCTGTACGGCGCCGCCCCATTTGCCGATACCGATGAGGTTCCGGTCCAGGTCAGCGCTAGTGTGCCGTTGAATGGTGTGCCATCGGGATTGTTAACGGTATCGTTAATCGCGCTTAGGCTGGTTTGCGCGATTGCGCTGCCGCCCAGCAATGAGGAAGTAACGGTAAGGGTCTGTAGGAAGTGCCCGAATTTAGTCAAGTGTGCCTCGCTGATTGAAGTCGCCGGTATGTGCCGGGCGATCTCAGTGGAGCATGCGACAGAAATAACAACCGTTGCTCCTTTGTGGAGAGCGATTGTTGCCTAGGGCAGCAATTCATTAGGACTCATACACTTAGGGTGCAAGCGAATTTAGCTGCTTGCTTTGTGACTGCCGTTCGTAAGCACGCATCGGACACAGGCGCTTAGAGAAGCGGGCCTCATGCAGATAAGAACGGTAGAGAGCCACAGATGAGCGCGAGATGCTCTTCTAGAGTTTGAGGAACTGCGAAGTTAGACGGAGCAATGCGTCCGGCCGCAGCCAATCGACTTGCAAATCAAGGCCTCTTTAGACGCAGGGCGCATGGATGAGCGTATACGTCGCGTTATGGCCGACTACGAAACCGGACGAACCGAACCGCTGTAGCCGCTGCTCTGATTCATCGCGCTAACTCTGTAACCTGCTGTCTACGCCAACGGCGTCAAGGTTCGGGCAGGCAAACGCCGCATGCGCATGCCAAAACTGATTAGCAGTATGCCGAACACCAAGCCATATCCAGCCAGTACGTAGACTAAAAAGACCGCGCCGGCAATGGGTCGCGCCAGGAGAAAAGCACCGAACAGAATCGAAAGAATGCCGGTCAGCAGCAGAAGCAACTCGCCTTTAAGGTGCCGGCGCAAGCGGATAGCGGCGAACAGTTCGGCAATGCCCGTTAAAATCGCCCAGAAGGCAATGATTGTCACAAAAATTGCCGCGGCAGCAACGGGAAGAAGGATCGCGTACAGGCCAAACAGAATACCGAGAACACCCTCAACCAGGAACGCACCCCAGCGCCGATGCCCCTGTACAGCCTTAAATGTCGAGAAGATCGCAAGCGCGCCGTCGATCAGTGCATAGATACCGAACAACGTTACTAAGAACGCAATCGTAACCCCCGGAATCGCAAAGGCAATAATCGCAAGAAGTATGGCAAATACGCCGCGCAACGCAAGCGCGGACCAGTTTGTCTGCAAGACCAAAGGCATGATAATTTCTCGATTTCGCTTTCTTAGACTAGAGTACGATTCCGGGTCAGCACGTTACGCGCAGAACGTACATCGGTAAGAGCTTCCTCACCTGTGGCGGCCAGAGCGGTTAGGTGTCCCATCTTGCGTCCGGGTCTTGGGGCTAGCTTTCCATAGAGATGAAGCTTCACATCCGGTTGCCGAGCCGCCGCAGCCCAGTCCGGTTCACCGTCCTCCCAAGCCTCGCCGAGTACGTTAGCCATAGCGGCGGGTGCCCATTGAGTAACGTCACCTAACGGCAATAGACACACGGCGCGTAACTGCTGCTCGAACTGACTGGTGAGGTTCGCGTCAAATGTCAGATGGCCTGAGTTGTGCGGTCGAGGCGCCAGTTCATTCACCAGCAGCCGCCCGTCCCGACCAATGAAAAATTCAACGCAGAGTACGCCCACCACGTCGAGCTTCTCTAATATGGTCCGCGCAATCTCTATTGCATCTTCTTTCAGGCGAGCCGACACGCGTGCTGGAGACAGCGAGAGATCCAGAATTCCATTAACATGCTGATTCTCGATAGCGCCGTAGTGGGTAAATTCGCCGTCAACGGTGCGCGCTGCTACCACGGAGATTTCGCGCTCCAGATCAACAAAGGCTTCCAGCACCGCTTCGGTCTCGCCGACTGCCTGCCATGCCTCGGCCAGCTCTGAGATGTGCTTGATGCGGAACTGGCCCTTGCCGTCGTAGCCAAAGCCAGCCGACTTGAGCACCGCAGGTAGCCCCAACTCTGCTACAGCGGATGGGAGGTCCTCGAGCTGTGCAACGTGGCGAAAAGGCGTCACGGGCAGGCCGGCGTTCTTCAAAAAGTTCTTCTCGCGCAAGCGATGCTGGGTGGTGTGAAGAACAGCCCCACTGGGCCGTACCGGAGCGCAATTCGCAGCGGCAGCAGCGGTGGAGGCTGGCACATTTTCGAACTCAAAGGTGACCACAGACACATCGCGAGCGAACCGGCAGACTGCATCCAGGTCTTCGTACGGCGCCATGATCTCGAGGTCAGCTACTTGCCCGGTGGGTGTATCTTCGTCAGGCGAAAAAGTATGAACGCGGTAGCCC
>CALMAV010000561.1:4404-5743 GCA_937859895.1 uncultured Bryobacterales bacterium
CGCTTCCCAGAACACCAATGGCACTGCCCGGCAGAACCGGCTTCACAGGAGCTCGTCTTTCAGCACCGCTTCGGTTTGACTTTGGCGAAATGCTTCAAGCCGTTCCCGGATGTTCGGATATTTATTTGCCAGAATAGAGGCGGCTAGTAGCGCAGCATTGGTAGCTCCGGCAGCGCCAATCGCCAGAGTGCCGACCGGAACGCCGGCAGGCATTTGAACAATAGATAGCAGGGAATCGACACCGTTCAGAATACTGCTTTTAATAGGGACGCCCAGCACGGGAAGCGTCGTGTGCGCCGCCACCATGCCAGGCAAGTGGGCAGCTCCACCAGCAGCCGCAATAATCACTTCAAGGCCACGCGAGCCGGCTCCTTTGGCATACTCGCTCATCCAATCAGGCGTGCGGTGAGCAGACACAATACGGCACTCGTGGGAAATCTCCAGGCGAGTCAGCATCTCCGCAGTTCGAGTCATGGTCTCCCAATCTGACTTGCTTCCCATGATGACCCCCACCAGCACCGCCGTGCCTTCTGCCGGGTCACTGTCCTCCGAACTACCGTTGGACGGTCTATTGGCCATAGGGCGAACGGCTTACTCGCCCTGCGAGGCGGTAAATCCTTTCTGCCCGTCAAAGGTGTAAAGATTCTCAATTTTGATGAAGTCGAATCCGGCGCTCTGCAACCGGTCAAGCAGATTCACAATCTGCTGGTGAGTAATTACAGGATTACTCGTCTCAGACATAAAGCCGCAGCGCCAATGATCGGTGCAGAATGTCTCTTCAAACCCGTTCGGGTACACCTTCACGCCCCGGTTGCTAACAGAGGTCAGCTTCAACCCGTCTGTGTTGAAGCTTTCCATCTTTCGGCCAAACTCAATCGGGTCGCGATGGGTCCAGTGGAAGAATACGTCAACGCCGATGAGCTCTTTTTTGGCCGGCACAGTTGCGCGCAGCTTGTCCGCTGATTCAGCAGCCGGCTCTTTGGAGTAACTTGCTTCCTTCAATTGCTGAGGCTTCTGGCCGAGCCGCGCCACTACCGCATCGGCAAACTCCTTGGTGCCCACTTTCTGCTTGCTGATGCCCTCCTTGAAGATGTCGTAGGTGTGTATGCCGTCCTCAATGGTTCGGAGCCACGCATTGTGAACGCGCTCAGCAATCTCAGGCTGGCCAATATGCACCAGCATCAGCAAGCCACCATGCAGCAGGCCGGAGGGATTAGCCAGGTTTTGTCCAGCGCGCCTCGGTGCTGAACCGTGAATTGCTTCGAACATGGCCGCAGTTGCACCTATGTTGGCCGACCCTGCCAGCCCAACCGAACCCGCAATCTGCGCAGCCACATCC
>CALMAV010000562.1:0-9984 GCA_937859895.1 uncultured Bryobacterales bacterium
CATCATCTTTCTTTTTGACAGCGCCGCCTCGCATGTTGGAGGCGTCGTTTAATTCATTGGCCAACTTCTCGGCCATGCTCTTATCGGGACGGCTCCGGGCGTTGCCGATAATCCAGCGCAGGGCGAGACTGGTGCGGCGATTCTGGGGCACTTCCACCGGAACCTGATAATTAGCGCCACCAACGCGTCGGGTCTTCACTTCCAACAGCGGCCGGACATTCTCGACAGCCTTCTTGAAAGCCTTCAACGGATCGTCGCCTGAGCGGTCTCGTAGCGTGTCCATGGCGGCATAGAAAATCTTTTGCGCAGTGGTTTTTTTGCCATCCCACATCATGGAATTGACAAACTTTTCGACCAGCGTCGAATTGTAGAGCGGGGCGGGAACTACTTCACGAGGTTCGGGGCGTCTGCGGCGTGGCATGGCTTACTTCTTACCCTTTCCTTTCGTAGGAGCGGCAGCAGCAGCACCGCCTTTGGGACGCTTGGCTCCGTACTTAGAGCGGCTCTGCTTCCGGTTCGCAACACCAGCAGTATCGAGCGTGCCACGCACAATGTGGTACCGAACGCCTGGCAAGTCTTTTACGCGGCCACCTCGGATCAGCACAATGGAGTGCTCCTGCAGATTGTGCCCAACGCCTGGGATATAAGTAGTTACTTCAATGCCATTCGTTAGGCGCACACGGGCCACCTTGCGCAATGCCGAATTCGGCTTCTTTGGCGTAGTGGTGTAGACGCGAGTACAAACGCCACGGCGTTGCGGGCAGGCTTGCAGCGCAGGACTCGCTGTCTTATACCGGGTTGGCTTGCGGCCCTTCCGGACAAGTTGATTAAAGGTCGGCATGCTTGATCAAACAAGCGAACCAATCGGACGGTAGCCCGAAGGTCGCAAAGAATCCTCTTAACAAGAAAAAGGTTAGAACCGGAGTACCTGCCTTCCGCCAACAGACGCTGACGAAAAGCGGAAAAGTCAACACTGCACTAATACCCTTTCTCAGAGCATTAGCAACAACGGGCAAGAGCAAAGAACCCTAGCCGTTCCGAACATACACGAGGCTGATATAGCGTATTCACCAGCCTGAAACCGCGAGGGTAACTACTTCGGGAATGGCCCATACCGGTTTCGGCGTGACACACTTTCAAAAACAAAAGTGGTTGACCGTCCGGGTAGCGGGGCCCGACTTCCGGACACATGCTCATCATAGAGCAAGGTAGCGCAGAAGCCGAAGAATCGACTCGCCAAACTTTTCCAGAATAGGGTATATTCCCCCAAGTGTCAATAGGATAAGGCAGAGAATGGTGTTGCTCGCTATTGCACGTCGGGCTTGGCTCACAGATTTTGTTTAAGTGATATGGTTAGATCCGAAAGGCAGACTGGATTGTATGACTTGTCACACTCCTAAAGGGACAGTCGCAAACACTTCGATGTTCCGAGCAGGACTGCTCGCACTTTTGTATATGAGCTTCTCGCATCCGACGGCACTTAGTGCTGCACCGATCGTCTTACAGGCGACAACCCTCACTTCCGTTGGATGCGGCCCCACACTAACGGGCGACAATTTTTCGCTCGACGGAGTTGGTTATAACGCTGCGAATCAAGGCTGTGGGGGACGTATAGAGGCTGTGGGCATTGGCCAACAGACTCCTCTCGTTGGTACTCTCAATGTGCCAGACAATCCCGGACGATTCGCAATAGCATATTCTAGCGCGTATCAACCGAGCCTATACAAATTTGTCCCACTACCATCTGTGCCTGACAATTTTACAGGAACTATTAGCGTGAATGTGGTTCTCTCGGGAACTGTGCAGGTCTGTCTTGCGGATGCAGGTGTCCCAACTCCTGGCGCGGCGCTATACTTCGGCTGTGATCCGCAGTTTGCTGACTTCGGAGTCATCAATATCAATGTGGCAGGAGTGGCGTCCTACTATGCTTACAACGGAGATATCGGTATTCGGAGTTTTCTAGGCTTCTCTGGAACCTCCGCCGCTGCTCCCGAGCCAGCCCATCTCGGGCTCGCTGCCGGCGCGATCCTGTTGTTTCTCCCTTTTGTCGTGCAGCAGCAACGCCGTAGGACCCGAGCGTAAAGTGACGTTGGGTCCTGGTTTTGGCCTTTTGCTTGATGAGTGTGCCGTGGAAGATCGGCCGACAGCTTGTTGGTCACGACTGTCTGGGTGTCGTTAGAGCTGGCTTTGCGGGTCAGAAGAACGGCGCTTTAGAACTGCGAGATGATTTCGAGAACTCAACACCTCACACTTGAAGAGTTCCGAAGCCGTTACGCCGGAGTAAAGCCGGATTTTTGAGTACCGTTTCGGGAGCGCTAGTCAGAAATCAACGCCGACCTGGTTACACGAACTGGTACAGCGCTTAATAGCTAACATCCTGAGCGGGGCAGGATACACATCCAGAACTGAAGTTGAACTTCGAATCGTTCAGGATGGGCAACCCGTCCCAGATGTGGCAGCATCAACTCGACTAGAACACCCTACCCAACTTCGCCTTTGAAGATTGTTGTCGAAGTTCTCTCTTCCGACGACCAACAGACGGAGATTCCAGCTAAGTGTGTATGCTACGCGAACATCGGCATGCGTCTAATCGCAGTAGAAACTAAGCTGGATCTGGTGTCTCGGTGAGAGTAGTGACCCGAGTCCGGTCGCGAGTTGCGACTACAGTAATCGGAAGTTAACTTCCACCTGGGCCTGAACGGCTACCGACTTGCCACCCTTCAGGGCAGGGCGGAATCGCCATTTCATCACGGCTTCGATAGCCTTTTCATCCAAACCTAAACCAAGTGGACGGACCACATGAATTTGGTGAGGTAGACCATTAGCGTCAATAACGATAGAAAGCAGCACAGTACCGGAGTATTTCGCCTTCCGAGCCTCTTCCGAATACTCGGGTTCAACTTTGGAGATTAAGACTGGCTGCGAAACGGCTCCACCGATTCGGTAGACTCCGCCGCCCATTCCGCCACCCTCACCAGGCCCGTACCCGTCACCATTGCCATTACCTAAACCGGCACCTTTGCCATTGCCCAAGCCGTTTTGGCCCTGGCCGGCAGAAGTGTCAAGCATCTTGCTTAACGGATCGCCATAGTTGTCGGCTGTAATTTGGGGTGCCTGTGCAGTAATCGTAGGCACCGTCGGAAGCTTAGGCTTTTCAACCGCCAAGGTCGGGGGGATAAACGTCTTTGGCGCCTTCGGAGGTGCCACCCCGCGACTAACAGGCGTAGGCATCTTCTGTCCACCACCGCCACCACCCCCAGCTTTCACCGCAGCGGCCGGAAGTTTCAACTTCAGCGGCGCCACATAAATGATTGGGCCTGTGTCTTTCGGCTTAGCAGTAAAGACCTGCTTACGAAACACAATCAGCATGAGCGCAATCACGCCGACGTGTACCAGCAGCGAGACAGTGCCCGACTTGGTTTCCCCGCCGGCATAAGCCCCCCAGATGGTTCCGACTTCAACCGGCTTGGAGGTCACTTCTAGTGGAGCCAACTTCGGAGGATGGATGAGATCTCGGATATTGGCTACAAGCGACTTGTACCAGGGAAGCTCAAGCTTCTGCATCTCTCCGAAACGCTCGTCTTCCACCGGACGAGATGTCAGCACCAGTGGAGGAAGCTTGGGCGGGTTGATCGCTTCGCGAATGTTGCGCGCAAACGACCGGTACCAGGGCTGCTCAAAATCAGACTGCATCAGCAGCCGATCCAGATGCGAATCTTGGCCGCTCTCGGCGGCTCGTGCGCTTTCCTGTCGTTCCAACTCGCTTGTCACTGACTCTGCCATTTCTTGATCCAGCAAAAACTTGCGCCTACTGCTTCCGGTGAG
This sequence comes from uncultured Bryobacterales bacterium, assembly GCA_937859895.1. Classification (GTDB taxonomy): domain Bacteria; phylum Acidobacteriota; class Terriglobia; order Bryobacterales; family Bryobacteraceae; genus Bog-105. The sequence goes on from CALMAV010000562.1 coordinate 3,826, forward strand.
ACGTGCCGAAGTTCTGCGCAGTTCCAATCGGTTTAAGGGGTGTCACGCAGGAGGGCGGCAGTCAATTTCATCCTAACACTGACTTTGCGAGGTTTGGCCCAGCAAGAACGCACCTCCGTCTTGCCAAATCGAATCGAGAACATCGGTAAGCTGATGATCCGAAGAGAGAGCTACTAGTCTGGCGTTCGGATGAGTGTAGACAAAGCGACGGGAAGAGTCAACGGGAACGACCTCATCTTGCGTCCCGTGAAAGAGCAAGGCAGGCTGAGCAAAGTCAGGGATTAGAGGGTACTGTTCGGCGTCGGTCATCAATCGGTAGGAAAGTGTGCGGTTCCGGCCTTCGCCATAGTGGAAGACGGAAAGCTCGTCGGTGATGCGCCATTGTTCCATCTGCTCCGGGCCTAAGCGCTCCTTCCAGCGCGGGAGAAAATCAAATGCGGGCGCGAGTAGCAGCAGCCGCTTGACTAAAGGATTAACGGCCGCGGTCAACGCTGCCAGATAACCGCCTAGACTAGATCCGATTAACACTGCCGGCTCAAGTCCAATCAGTCGCTGAATGACGGCAAGCTGGGCAGTAATGGTGAGCGCTTCAAAGTTGCCTTCGGCCAGATCTGGAGCAGAGAAGTCCACTCCTGACCCGGTAAGCTGTTGCCTAAAAAACTTTGCCTTGCTTGAAGTCGGCCCGGAGGCGAAACCATGCAGGTAGAACACGCGAAGAGAATCGGCCATATCCCTCAATCAATTCAGCTTTTATGTTTCGATTTGCAGACGCTTTCTGCTACCAATAGAGGTGGTTGGCGCGCAGATTCAGGTTGTAGCTGGACGCTCAGTCCCGCTGATCGAATTTCTGGCTGCTGAATGATGTAGTTTAGAGTGTTAAGACCCAGGCTAACGTACCCCAAACGGTAGCGACACGCCTAATAGGAGAACAGATTTATGTCAGTAGCAGAGAAGGTTAAACAGATTATTGTCGAACAATTGGGAGTCGATGAGAATCAGGTGGATCCGACCGCCTCATTTGTAGATGACCTGGGCGCCGATTCGCTCGACATTGTTGAGCTGGTGATGGCATTCGAAGAAGCATTCGACTTAGATATCCCTGACGACGAAGCCGAGAAGATCAAGACCGTGAAGGACGCCGTCGATTACATTGAGGCGAAGAAGAAGTAGTTGGTCCTTTCATCTAACAGAAGGTCAGATCGAACGTTAATTTGGAAATCGGGCTGTGCATCGTAGGGTAGTTGTCACGGGAGTTGGCTTAATCAGTTCAGTGGGCTCCGGCACAGAAGAGAACTGGTCAGCGATCAAATGCGGTAAGAACGGCATTGAACTCATACAGCAGTTTGATGCTACAGGATTTGCCGCGCGCATTGCGGGCGAGGTGAAGAATTTTGACCCTTTGGATTACGTCGATAAGAAAGACGTGAAAAAGATGGGCCGCTTCATTCAGTTTGCTGTTGCGGCTTCAGATTTTGCAATGAAGTCGGCGCAGCTCTCGGTGCCTGAAGAAGACTCCGAAATGTTCGGCGTCTACATTGGCAGTGGAATCGGCGGCTTTGAAGTGATTGAGCGGGAGCATCGCAACCTGCTCGAGCGCGGGCCCGGTCGCATTAGCCCGTTCTTCATCCCTTCCTGCATTGTGAATTTAGCGAGCGGCTACGTGTCGATTCGCTATGGAGCCAAGGGACCGAACTCGGCCACGGCAACGGCCTGTACCACCAGCGCGCACTCGATCGGCGACTCGTACCGGCTGATTAAACATGGCTACGCAGACACCATGATTTGTGGTGGCGCTGAGGCCTGTGTAACTCCCATGGGCATCGGCGGATTTGCTGCCATGCGGGCTCTATCCACGCGCAATGACGAGCCCCATAAAGCGTCGCGCCCTTGGGATAAAGGGCGCGACGGCTTTGTGGTTGGAGAAGGCTCGGGCATCCTCGTACTAGAAGAGCTGGACCGAGCGCGGAAGCGTGACGCACCCATTCTGGCCGAGATAGTTGGTTACGGCATGAGCGGTGACGCTTTCCACATTACGGCGCCTCCGGACGATGGCAACGGTGCTTATCGTGTGATGCGAAATGCTTTGCTAGACGCAGGCATTGAGCCATCGCAGGTACAGTATGTGAATGCGCATGGAACCTCTACCGGCCAGGGTGATCGTGCCGAAACGCTGGCGATGAAGCGAGCCTTTGGTGACCATGCCTACAAGATGGCGGTCAGCTCTACCAAGTCTATGACAGGTCACTTGCTGGGTGGCGCTGGTGGGCTGGAGGCCGGCATCACAGTGTTGGCTATTCGGGATCAGATTGCTCCACCGACCATCAACCATGATGAGCCTGACGAAGGGTGCGATCTGGATTATGTGCCCAATAAGGCACGGCCGTTGGAGATTGAATACGCAGCGTCCAACAGTTTTGGCTTTGGTGGGACAAACGGCTGCCTGGTTTTTAAGAAGTACGACTCTAGGAGCTAACCCGCTCTCCTTCTGTTCTCTGTCTCCGACTTCGGCATACTGGAGTTGCAGGGAATGAAGATCGTCGTCTCTATCAAACAGGTTCCGGCACGCGATTCGGTGCTGCGGGTCAACGGGCAAGGTAAGTGGTTGGACGAATCCGACCTCGCCTACGAAATGAACGAGCCTGATGCGTATGCGCTGGAAGAGGCGCTTCAGCTTAAGGAAAAGCTGGGCGGCGAAGTGGTGGTGCTTTGCGCAGGACCGGACCGCGCTACGCAGACTATTCGTGAGGCTCTAGCCAAGGGTGCCGACCGTGCCATACATGTTCAGGTGCCTGAAGAAGCGATTCTCGATCCGTTCATCACAGCGCAGGTTTTAGCTGAGGCTGTCCGAAGCGAAAAGGCGGAGTACCTTCTGACCGGCCTGCAGTCAGACGATCTTGGCTACGGACAGACGGGCGTGCTGGCGGCGGAACTTCTGGGCTTTGCTCATGCCACCATCGTGATGGAAGTGGAGCCGCAGGGCTCAGCTGTGCGCGTGAAAAGAGAGCTGGAGGATGGCTGGTATCAGTACGTCACTCTGCAAACGCCCGTTGCGCTCACCATTCAATCGGGCATCAAGAAGCTTCGGTACGCGACGCTGATGGGGATCAAAAAAGCTAAGTCGAAAGAGATCAGGACAGTTACTCTTGCCGACTTGGGTGTTTCAGGGACGGATTCGCCCGGGGCAGAGAGCATTTATCTGCCACCGCGTAATAAAGAGACGCAGATGCTGACCGGCGACAGTCGTGAGTGCGCGCGGCGATTAGTGGAGAAACTACGCTTTGAGGCGCGGGTGCTATGAGCGTTCTGGTGGTGTTGGAGGCGCGTGGCGGCAAGCTGATTCGCATCTCTTACGAAACGTTAGCAGCCGGACTTCAAGTTGGCCAAGCCGCTGGATTGCCAGTCGAAGCCATTCTGCTGGGACAGTCCCTGCAGCCTTTGGCAGCCGAAGCAAGCGGCTATTCGGTTGACAAGGTAGTCACGCTAGACCATCCGCTTCTGGCTGACTACACGGCTGAAGGTTATACGCTCGCGCTCGAGCAACTGATTCGCGATCGGCGGCCTGAGTATGTCCTGTTTCCCCACACGTATCAAGTGCGGGACTATGCGCCAAAACTTTCGGCACGATTCCGGACGTCGCTGGTCAGCGATGTAGTGGGCATCAAGGCAAACGGAAGCGCAATTACATTCGTCCGGCAGTTGTTCGGAGGCAAGCTCCATGCCGACATGGTGGGCCAGGAGAAGCCGGTGTTTGTGTCGGTTCAAGCAAGTGTTTTCCGCGCTGCTGAAACGTCCGGGGCAGGAAGTCCAATCGAGGCGTTCGCTGTGGCAATCGAACCTGGGCACATTCTAAGTAAGCCTGAAGCTCCGTTTCAACAGACTCAGCGTTCCGTGGATCTCGGCACGGCCAGCATGATTGTTTCGGTCGGCCGTGGCATCCGGGAGAAAGACAACTTAGCTCTTATCGAATCGCTGGCTCAGGTGCTGGGGGCGGAACTAGCGGCGTCTCGGCCTATCTGCGACAACGGCTGGCTGCCCATGGAACGCCAGGTGGGTAGTTCTGGACAAACTGTCTCACCGAAAGTCTATTTTGCCCTGGGTATTTCCGGTGCTATTCAGCATCTGGTAGGAATGAAAGGTTCAAAGACTATCGTCGCCATCAACAAGGATGAATCGGCACCCATCTTTGAGGCGGCCCATTACGGCATTGTCGGAGACTTGTTTGAGGTTGTTCCTGCGTTGATTGAGGAACTGAGAAAAGCAAAGTCTTGACTCCTTTAAGAACTCGTTCCCTCCGGCGTTTTGCTGTTCCGCCTGTCCGATTCAACTACCTACTTGTCGCGGTTCTTCTGACGCTTTGCGCTTGCAACAAGCCAGTCTCGAAAGATGTTGCAGCTACCGTCAACGGACGGCCAATCGCTTACCTGGAACTTGATCGCGCAATCGCGCAGCTGCCGAATACACCAGCTAAGTCGAGTGGCGATCAAAGTACCGCTATGCGGCTGGAGACGCTGCGGACTTTGATTGACAACGAAATGCTCCTGCAACGGGCAGAGAAGGCAGGCTTGCTTGCTTCCGATGTCGAGGTAGATGGCAAGTTCAATGAGTTGAAAGCAGGTTATACACAGGAGCAGTTCCAGAAGGTTCTGGATCAGCGTAAAATTTCGGTTTCGGACTTGAAGGCGCAGATCCGCCGGGAACTGAGCGTACAGAAGCTGATGGTAAAAGAAATCAGCTCGCACATTTCGATCTCTGATGCAGATGTCGCGATGTTCTACAACGCGAATAGGGCCAGCTTCAACTTAGCCGAGAACAAGATTCGACTTGCGCAGATCCTTGTGACGCCGAACCCTGATCCGAATGTGAGCAATTTGAAGAACGACAAGGCTCAGAATGACGCGCAGGCGCGGACGAAAATTCAGGCACTTGAACTGCGTATCCGGCAGGGCGAAGATTTCGGCGGGTTGGCACAGAACTTTTCAGAAGACCCTGCTTATGCTCCGAACGGTGGCGATCTCGGATTTGTGCCTGAGTCCGCGCTGGATAAAGTGAATCCCGAGTTGCGGAAGATGATTCTCGGCATGACGCCGGGTCAAGTTTCCCAAGTGATCGGCACTCCTGAGGGCTATCGCATTATCAAGCTGATTGCCAAAGAGCCTGCCGGTCAGAGACAGCTAAGCGACCCGCGCGTGCAGGAAGAGATTCGCCAGGGGCTGTTCCAAGGTAAGGAGCAGGTACTGCGATCGGCCTTCTATGAAGTTGCGCGCAGTGAGGCCAAAGTAGTGAATTACTATGCGGCTTCGGTGCTGCAGAGCCGCGATAACCGATAGCTACTGAACGCCCTTCACTCCTTTGCGAACCTGCTCCATATACTCGCGTACGTAACCCTGGAATTTGAGCGGCACCTCGTCCCGGTTAATCTCGCCACCGGTGTCCGAGTGCTGACCAACACGCCCTGAGTAGTTCGTTTTCAACTGCTGCTTGCCTGATGAGGTCTCGACTGTCATCTCGCCGGTTAGTTCTGCTGAACGCTTCCCGATGATGTCAGCCAGCTTGCCCATCGCCTTCAAGTCTTCTGCGTCCTTGAGTGCTTTGTCGCCGTCCTGCTGGCCAACGCCTGAGTGAGCGTCTGCACCTTTCTGGGCGGATTGATCGCTGCTGCTTCTGCCTTGTGCGGTCCCCTGCTTTTCGGCGGCCTGCCCTTGCGCCTGAGATTCAGCGGTTTCACTTGCGCTCGCAGCTCCATCCTGTGGCTTCTGCTGCTGGGACTGATTACCAGACCGAGGCTGCTGCCCTTGCGCCTGTGCCTGATCACCCGGCTTATCCTCACTAGCCCCCTGCTGACCGCTGGACTTAGCCTGTTGCTGTGCTGTTGGCGCCTGCATCTTGGCCATCAGACTCGACATTGCATCTTTCATCCGGCTCATCACACCCGGCGCGTTTCCTCTGTTTTCCGACTGCTTCTTACCCGCTTCTTTTCCCATCGAATCCGGAACCTCGGAGCTATGGGCGCCATCTTTGGGACTTCTCGACGCCTGTTGGCCACCGCTGCCCGCCTGCGATTTGTCTTGGTCGCCAGCCTTGCCCTCTGCCTCTCCCGGCGCGCCTGATTTCGCCCCATCTCCGGCACTCGATGGCGGTGTTGCACTTGCGTCGGGTAAT
>CALMAV010000562.1:9994-23585 GCA_937859895.1 uncultured Bryobacterales bacterium
GCCGCAGTCGCTTTTGACTTCAGCTGTGCCGTGGAAGCGAGTTGGTCGGCCTTGCTCTTCTTGCTCTCACATAGCTCAGTAACCGGTTCGAGAATGGATGGCATCTGCCAGGGAATCAACGAGGGCGCCACGTTAAGACTTCGAGTGACCAGATAGCGCGTACCAAACAAAGCCAAACTGACCGCGGCTAATGCCCCTGCAGCCAGCCAGGGTCTGCTGCCCGAGAAGGGGAAGGATGCCTCAGGTTTCACGGTTTCGGCTACGCGATCGGCTTGCTGTAACTGATACAGGGTGGCGGTGTCGTTGGAAGGAACCGAACGCGAGCGCAGAAAGTAGGCAGTTGAAAGAGAGTCATGCAAGCGCAGGCGACGATCGAGCAGTTGAGCCACTTGGTAAGGCAGCATCCGGCGTTTTCGCAAGCGCCAGGCAGTGACTCCGATGCCCGTTACAAGCAGGAAAAACAGCCAATAGGAGCCAAAGATGTCCGAGCCAAGTAATAGCAGCAGCGCCACTCCGCTCAGCAGGAATAGCAGCGTCCAGCCTAACTCCTCGGCAGCATCCACCAGCAGCTTGCGTCGGACCGCAGCCTTTACCGCTCGTTCAACCGGGCTTGTCAGAGGAAGCGAAGAACTGGCCAAAATCACATGCCGCCTTACCACAGATTGTCCCATGCTTTATGTACTCTCCACGGTCGGGACTAGACCGGCGTTCCGTTACCATGAAGGATTCAATGTTGCGATTTGAGACAGCGGGGGAATCGCACGGAGAGTGCCTGGTGGCTACTCTAACCGGCCTTCCGGCGGGCATTCCAATCTCGGTTGAGTACCTGAATCGGCAGTTGTGGCGCAGGCAGCAGGGCTATGGGCGGGGCGGCCGCATGAAGATTGAGACCGATACCGTTCACATCGTGGCGGGCGTACGTCACTCTGAGACCATTGGGTCGCCTATTGCCATTCTGATCGCCAATAAAGATTGGGAAAACTGGACGGGAACACTGCCGGTAGAGGCAAAAGATGCAGTGCCAGGGCAGGGGAAAGATGTTGCCCGACCGCGTCCTGGCCACGCGGACTTGGCTGGTGCGATGAAGTATGGCTTCACCGAGTCACGCTACATTCTGGAGCGGGCCAGCGCCCGGGAAACCGCAGCGCGGGTAGCAGTGGGCGGCTTTTGCAAAAGCTTTCTGCAGCAGTTCGGCATTGAAATTTTGAGTCATGTAGTAGGTGTGGGGCCGGTCCGCCTTTCGGAAGCTGCAAAGTGGGATCAGGTGACCGCGCTACACGGGCGTGAACAAGTTCTGTTGGGCTGCGTCGATGAGAATGTCGAACGCGAAATGAAGGAAGCGGTGGATCACGCTTATCGCACCGGCGACACCATTGGGGGCGTATTTGAAGTGATTGCGCACGGCGTTCCGCCCGGGCTTGGTTCTCATATTGCATGGGATTCGCGCCTGGATGGAAAGCTGGCCGGCGCCGTAGTCTCGATACAAGCAGTGAAGGGTGTCGAGATTGGCCGGGCTGATGAGGGTTCGCGCGCGTATGGTTCGGGCGTGCAGGACACGATTCACTACGACCGTGACAGCAGTTCGTTCCGGCGCGGATCGAATCGCGCAGGGGGACTCGAAGGCGGCATCACCAATGGTGAAGACGTGGTTGTGCGCGGCCTGCTGAAGCCGATCTCTACACTACGCCGTCCCCTGGAGTCAGTCGACTTGACCAGCCGTGAGCCTGCCTTGGCAGCCTATGAACGAAGCGATGTAGCTGTGGTTCCAGCAGCCGGCGTTGTAGGAGAGGCAATGGTGGCGATTGTGTTAGCGCAGGCTTTCCTCGAAAAGTTTGGTGGGGATTCGCTGCGGGAGACCAGGCGCAATTACGACAGCTATCTTGCTCAGATAAAGGAATTCTAACTGCCAACTTGGCGGTCAGCGAAATGATTCGAAAGATCTTAAAATACGGAGACCCAATTCTAGAGAAGGTGGCTGAGGCAGTCACTGCGTTTGGTTCGCCTGAGTTGCACAAGTTAGTGGCCGACATGTGGGACACCATGTATGCGGCAAAAGGTGTTGGGCTTGCGGCTCCTCAAGTTGGGGTGCGTCAGCGCGTGCTGATCATCGATACCAGTGTGGGCGAGGACGAGAGCAAGAAGCTGGTTCTGATTAATCCGGAGATCCTCTCTAAAGAAGGCAAGCAGGTCGGCGAGGAAGGATGCTTGAGTATCCCCGGCTTTCGCGAGCCCGTAACACGTGCTAACCAGGTGGAAGTACGCGCGCAGAACGAAACGGGCGAGACTGTCGTGCTTACAGGTGAGGAACTACTGGCGCGTGCCTTTCAGCATGAAGTAGATCATTTGAACGGCATCCTGTTTATTAACCATCTAAGCAATTTGAAGCGCGATATGATTCGCCGCAAGATCAAGAAGCTACAGAAAGCCGGCGAGTGGGATTAGCCGTACCCGCCCCGATGCGAATCGTTTTTCTAGGTACGCCCTCTTTTGCTGTACCGTCGTTAGATGCGCTGGTGAAGGCCGGCCATAAAGTCGTGGCGGTCTACACGCAGCCGGATCGACCTAAAGGCCGTGGCAATCAGGTAGCGCAATCACCTATTAAGATTGCTGCATTAGAGTACGGCCTGCCCGTGCTCCAACCGGAGAGAATACGGCGGCCTGAGTCGGTTGAAGGTTTGCGGGTTCTGGAGCCCGAACTAATGATCGTGGTCGGTTATGGGCAGATCATTCCGCAGAACATTATTGATCTGCCGCGGCACGGAATCCTGAACGTGCATGGATCTCTATTGCCTAAGTATCGCGGCGCAGCGCCCATCCAGTGGGCAATTGCCAATGGTGAAGAGGTTACGGGCGTGACCACTATGCAGATTGACGCTGGTCTCGATACCGGAGACATGCTGCTGAAGAGCGAAACCTCCATTGGCCCGAATGAGACAGCATCGGAATTAGGCACTCGCCTGGCGCTGATGGGCGCGGCATCGCTGTTACAGACCATTGAAGATTTGCAGGCGGGACGGCTCCGTCCGGAGAAGCAGAATAACGAGGAAGCAACGTTCGCACCCATTCTGAAGAAGACAGATGGAGAGGTAGATTGGCAGCAATCGGCTCACGAGATTTACAACCGTTTTCGCGGTTTCACGCCTTGGCCAGGCGCCTATACCGTTTTTCGTGAAATGCCGCTTGGCCTATCCGCTATGCGACCCACAGATTCGAAGGGATTATCGTCCGGCGTTTTGGCAACTGACCGGAAACGCTTGCTGGTTGGCTGCGGGGGCGGCACTGCATTAGAGTTGCTGGAAGTGCAGCCGGCCGGGAAGAAACGAATGTCAGGGGAGTCATGGGTAAACGGATACAAACTCAAAGATGGTGAGAAGCTGGGTCCGAACGAATGAATGAGCTGAAGCTACCTTTCGGATTTCGTTACGCGGCAACCTATGCAGGGATCCGGCGCGATGAGCGGGACGATGTTGGTCTGATTGCAGCAGACCGCCCTGCCAATGCCGCTGCTGTTTTTACTCGCAACATCGTGCAAGCGGCGCCCGTACAAATTGCGCGGGATCACCTGCAGTCTTCCGGAGGCAAAATTTCGGCAATCCTGGTGAACGCGGGAAACGCAAACTGTGCCACACGGACTGGCGAGCAAGTGGCAATGGCTTCCTGTCGCGCTGTGGCACAGCACTTGAAAATTCGAAATGAATCCGTGCTTCCGGCATCCACAGGTGTCATCGGCGTTGAGCTGCCTCCGCATCTGCTGACAAATGCCGTGCCAACACTGGTGGAAGCGCTGTCTCCGGACGGCTTCGAGTCTGTCGCAAGAGCGATCCTAACCACTGATACGCGGATGAAAACTGCCTCTGAAGTGTTGTCGTTCTCAGACGGCACGGTCACCGTGGCAGGGATGACGAAAGGCTCGGGTATGATCCAACCGAACATGGCGACCACGCTCGGCTTTGTCATGACCGATGCCGATCTTCCTGTCGGGTTCCTGCGCGACACATTAACTACGGGCATTGCCAAAAGCTACAATTCGCTGACGGTCGATGGCGACACCTCAACTAACGACATGGTTACCTTGCTGGCTAGCGGCGCAGCCCCATGCAAGCTCCGTACAAAAGACAAGCGTAAAGTTGGCGATGCTATTGGGCGCGTTCTGCAAAGCCTGGCCAAACAGATTGCCGCTGATGGAGAAGGCGCCACCAAGGTTGTTGAGATTGAAGCGATTGGCTTCAGGTCAGATGATGATGCTCGTCGAATCGCTCGGGCTATTGCCAACTCACCGCTTGTAAAAACCGCCGTCGCCGGTAGCGACCCGAACTGGGGTCGTATTCTTGCGGCAGCCGGCTATTCGGGTGCCTCCTTTAATCCAGACCGAATCGACATCTCTTTCCAGGACGTACTTGTGTGCCGAAATGGCCTGGCTGTAGAACTGGACGAGGCCGCACTCAAGACCAAGCTGGATTCGCATGAGATCTCCATTCGCATCGCGCAGAGCGGATGGGGAAAGGGCAGTGCGCGCTTCTTTACTTGCGATTTTACAGAAGGGTACATCCGCATCAATGGCAGCTATCGGACTTAGATCAAAGCTCGCCCCAACCCTGCTGGTGCTGTTAAGTGCAACGCTGCCGTGCTTCGCTGATCGTGCTTCTGATGTTCGTGCCCGTATCACGTACGTAGCGTCAGCGCTGGCAAACGGGAACCCTGATGACGCCATAACGCCGTTCGATAAAGCAATGCTGGGTTATTCAAAACTTCAAAGTTACTTTGCCGCTCTGACTGACAGCTTCGACGTAGTTAGCGAAGTGGAAATCACGGATGAGGACGATGGGGAGCAGCAGACCACGATCAAAGCAAACTGGACCTTGCATCTATCGGACAAGACAGCTGGATCTGATCGGCAGCGGACCTACGCTGCAACAGTAGAACTGAAGCCTAATGGGAAGAAGTGGCAGATCGTTAGCTTTTCGCCGGTAGAGATGTTCAATCCGCAAGGGCTCGCCACGTTCGGCAAGTAAGCTAAACCAGTGCCTGCAACTGCTCCAGATTGCGCTTGCTCACAAGCTGATACTCCACGCTCAATCGTGTAAGAGTTCTAACTTGCTGAAAGAATGCGTCATCGGGCACGCGTGTTCCTGCTACCAGCAGCCGGCCATTCTCAACGCGAAAGGGAACCACGTTGAACTGCTTTTGGATTTTGAGCGGCAGACTCTGGAGTGTGCGCGGCTTTACCGCTCGAATATCCACCCTGGTCGATGGAAAACCGGATTGCAGGCTAAGGGCGCTGCATATCTCATCCTCCGACAATGCTTGCTGAGTCAGCAGATAGTCGGCGAGGTCGTTGTTGACCAGCTTGCGGCCTGGCACTGCAGCAAGTCGGGCTTCGGCAATAATTCCTGAACCGGCTAGCACTTCATGCAGGTCACGGCTGGGAATGCTCATGCTTTCGCGCTGCGGATAGCTGTGCTCGGTTTTAAGCCAGACAAGGGGCCGCCGATACAACTTGGAAAGGGCAAAGTTGCGGAGGGCAGCAAGCGAAGCAACGCCGTTGATAAAGTTGCCAGTAAATGAGCGTATAGGCACGCCCAGTGCGTACCGCAGGCCATAGATGCGGCTCACACAGCACATACGCAGCAGGAGCCGAAAGCTTTGCAGAGTTGCCGTGATGGTGCACAGACGCAGGATCTCCGGATTGTCCACTCCGAACTGCCAGGAACGATGAAGCAGCGTACTGGCAGCAAGATCGAGTGCGCCAGCCACAAAAAGCAGATTCGTCAACAGGCCGAGTGGATTGGTAAGCAGCCCTTTCCGATCGCGCCAGAACCAGTACCGCACTCCCAGTGTGCCCCGCCAACCATCGCGCTCCCAGCCTTGCAGTGCAATGCCGGTTACCCAGCGCGTTCGTTGCCGTACTGCCGATCCCCACTTGCGTGGAAAATACTCCCGCGTTGCCACCAAATCAGCCGAGCCGAGCTGGAGCGGAACAAAGATCTGTGAGTACCCCAAGCGGTGAATGTAGACGCCGATCTCGTAATCTTCGGTCAGGCTTGCAGGATCGAATATCTGACCGCGCTCTTCGCCTAACTGTTCGAGAATGTGACGAGCGACTCCTGTGCCGACGCCATTGGAGGGCGTGAATGAGCCGCTATAGCCGCGAGCACGCATATCGATAATCTGGAATTCCGCAAACTCATCGCAGTACACCCCGTGTGTAAACTCGCCAAAGGGGGTCGGCAGCGGCAAAACCGGAACCTGCACCATCGCGTGCCGGACGCGTTCACGATTGATGGTGCGAAAAGCCTCGGGATGAATCAGATCTTCGGCATCGTGCAACACAACAGTATCGAAATGGATTGCTGTTTCTTTCTCGAAGCGAATGGTGCGGCAGTAGATCCAGTTCAGGCAATCTGCCTTAGAGGTCGGCCCTGGATGCGGGCATACCGAGACGTGGACATTGCGATAGGCGCGGGCTAGATCTTCCGCCACCTGCAACGTTGCTGTGTCGTTTGGATAAACCCCGAGAAAGATGTCGAAGTTGCGATAGCGAATGGCTGCCAGATTACGACGCACCATGTCGCCGATTACTTCCGACTCTTTCCAGCAGGGAACGAAAATCGCAATGCGGCGCTCACCATTTGGCACGCCAAAGACCGTCGGTCGTGCAGAGCTTCCACGCTGCTTGATCCAGTGGCGTAAGCAAAGCAAGAAAGGTACAAAGTCGTCCGCGCCGCTGAGCAGCAAAATGTTGGCAAGCATGCGCAGAATAGCTGGCCACGCATAGGTCAATGTGTGCACGGCATCTGTGAGAGTATCCGCCGGATTCGCCACTTGCTTCTGTTCCTTAGTGGTACGAGAAGGATGGCTATCGCACAAAACTGAAGAAAATTCTCTGTTGCGAAACACTACATAAGCGTGATTGAAATGCGCAGAGAACGCTCTGATCTGGCCTCGTTCAGCCAGCTTGTACAAGACCTGATCAACGGTTCAGTTCGACGACACACGTTTACCCCAAGCGAACTCGAACTCCTGCTTGATCTGCAGACCAGCCGGCTTCGGAAGTCGTCCAAGCCCGAAGCACTACGGCGCTATCTGCGCGCGGTTCACCAACACTTCGCACATGAATCGCGCATCCTGCGCTTCTCGTCTTTTATCAACTGCGAGAATGTTGCACGTCTAAGTGCGCAGAACGCGCGTCTGCCCGTCCAGTTTCCTCAGACCGCTACCTAATCTCACTCAAAGCAGCAGCCGTTCGACATCCGGCCAGCTATCGGCTCGCCGGAAACGCGTCTCGTGTACGTTGTGGGGCGCCGTGAATACGATTCCCTCACCGCGAAAGTTCTCCAGATGTCGTACATTGTCGTCCACCAGAAAGTCCGCAGCAATGATGCTTTTATCGCCACAGAAGACAATGTGGCTGGGCTGGATCTCCGGGAAGTGACGAGCCAGCCATTGGAACTTTGGTGTGAAGGAGCAGGGCACATCCATCGCTGCTGTGGTGATAAAAATTTCATAGCGCTCACTCAGCTTTGATATGGCCTCTTGGCTACCTTCCATGAGAGGAATATCGGCGAAGAACTCCGGGTCCTGAAAATAGGTCATCACCTGTTCCCGATGGGCTAGTGGCAATGTATCGAACGGACGTTTCCCTCCCAATTCTGCCTTAGTAAGGCTCTGTCCGAAATCAGAGTTGTATCGGTTCAGGTAGTGGGCAAGCGTATCTGCCATCACCTCATCCATGTCAATCGCCAACCTTTGCATTCCCTTCAAGGCTAGCTGACAATCTCCGGCTGCTCCCGCTTCAGGTGCTCGAGTAATAGTTGACTGATGCGCTCTGGCGCTTCATCCAGGAGCCAATGCGAGAGACCGTCCAGCGGCTCGAACCGATATGGGCCTTTGGCAAAACTTGCCGTTGCTTCGGCAGCGGTCCTTCCAAGAGCAATATCCTCTGTGCCCCAGATGAACAACGCCGGAACCGTGACCGGGCCAGTCTCCTTTTTGGAATCCCACGCTCGATACCAGTTCAATGCTGCCGTCAAGGCCTTTGGCTCCTGAAACCGCCGAACATTTGCGTTCACTTGCCCAGCCGGAACAATGCCCTGGTAAGCGCTGCGGAGAAGCTTGGCGTCGTCCGCCAGCAGCATGCCTTCCGCTACATGAAACGGTGCCTTAAATAACGGAATGTATCGCGACTTGTGCTGCTGATCTTTGTCGTGCAAAAGAGCATGGCGCAGAGCATCGGGATGTGGCGTGGAGAGCACAGCTACGGTGCGAACTTGATCCGGATGCCACGCCGCTAGCATCCAGGCAAGCAGGCCGCCCCAGTCATGACCGACCAGGTGAAAGCGCTTTGCGCCTAACTGGTTGGCGATGCTCAGAACATCTGAGAGTAAGTTCGGGACTGCGTAATCTTTGGTGCTCGACGGGCGTGCATGAGTCGAATAGCCGCGCTGATCAAATGCAACAGCGCGAAAGCCGGCTTCTGCGCAGGCACGGAGAACAGCGTCCCAGGAATCAGCAAACTGCGGAAATCCATGCAGGCAGAGCACAACTTCACCGTCTTCGGGTCCGGCGGCAATGGCTGGGAAGCGCAGCCCGTTAACGTCGAACTCTAGGTGGGTGAATGCGGGAGACACGGCGGCCATACGCTTCGAGTTTACCGACCTTACCTTGGCCGCTGAGGTGAACTATCCTGAAAGAAACATTATGAGGAACCTGTAATGGCGACAACTCCTACGGCTGCAACCGAGCGCCTTGTTTACTGTGTGAAGCTGCACAAGGAATTGCCTGGCTTGGATGAAGTTCCTTTCGACGGCCATCCGCTAGGACAGCGCATCTACGACAATGTATCCAAAGACGCATGGAAGATGTGGGTTGAGCAGATGAAGATGATTATGAATGAGTACCGTCTCAATCTGGGGACGCCCGAGGCGCAGGAATTTTTGCTGCGGCAGATGGAAGAGTATTTCTTTGGAGAAGGCGCGGCCCATCCGCCTGGATATGTTGCGCCCGGCCACTAGCGCTTTCCCGACAACTAAACTCAACAATGCGCACCTACGGCGCGTCTACTTACTTTGATTGTTCGAATTTGTTGCTTTCTGGCTCTCGCCTGTTTCGCCCTGTTGGGGGCCGATCCGGTAGCAGCGCGGCTTGCTCATGAGGGCGACAAAGCGCGAGCCTCTGGACGCTATGTCAGAGCTTACTTGCTTTATTCTGAAGCAGCCGCCCGAGACAGCAGCAACCCTGCCTATGCTGCTAACCGCGACGCGCTGGCGCCTTCTGCAAAATTGCTGACTAAAGCCGACGTCGAAAGCGCCAATATTGCAACTGACATCAGAACGGCTGAGCAGGAAGGCACCGCTAATCCAGGCGCCTCGGAGGCAGAACCCCCAGTAGAGTTGGCGAATCAGAGGGCTTGGGAATCGACCGACACCCTGCGCTCGATTCCTAAGTTGACTCCTTCCACCACCCGACTCTCTTTTCACACGCGTGGCAACGAACGAACACTATTCGAGCAGGTAGCAAGTGCGTATGGCATTCGTGTAACCTTCGATCCCGCACTTGAGCCCAAATCAAATTTACGGTTCGAGATCGACGACGCTGATTTCCGTACGGCCATGGAGGCGTTGACAGCCGTTACCAACACTTTTCTCTTCCCCATCTCCGAAAAGGCCATCTTTGTTGCGACCGACACAGAAAGCAAGCGGCAGGACTTTGAACCTCAGGTCCTGCTTACCTTTCCGCTTCCGAATGCGAATAGTCAGAAAGATTTGATCGAAGCTGCCAACGCAGTACGCTCAGTGTTGGGCAGTCGTGCCATTGGATGGGATAGCGTTTCACGAGTTGTGATGGTTCGTGATCGTGTCACGCGAGCGCGAACGGCTTACGCACTGCTTGAAGCGCTTCTGCTGCCTAAAGCGCAGGTCTCATTTGAAGTGCAAATTCTAGCCCTCGATACCGAACGCAATTACCATTACGGGCTTGCTCTGCCGACAGCGTTTCAGTTTTCAGCTTTTAGCCAGATTGGCGGATTCAAGACGCTTATGCCGGCCTTCTCTACTGCCGCTAGTTTCGTTACGTTTGGCGGTGCTTCTGCCATCTTCGGCGTAGGTTTGGGTGACGCACAGTTCTTTGCTACTTACACCAAATCGTCAAGCCATCTCATCTATGACGCGACAGTGGTTATCTCTGACGGGCAGACTGCTAACTTCCACGTCGGCGACCAGTATCCCATCCAACAAGCGCAGTACAACGGCCCTACACAGGGCTTGGGCTCTTTGGCTGCTGCTGTTGGTCAGATTAATTATGTCGATCTAGGGTTGATTTTGAAATTGACGCCCCATGTAAATGGTGACGGCGAAGTGGCTATTAATGTGGAAGCTGCATACAAGGCGCTTGGAAGTGTAAGCTTCAACAACATTCCATCTGTGCTGGAGCGCGAGTTCAAGGGTTCGGTTATTGTGCGCGAGGATCAGCTTGCCGTTCTTGCGGGTCTGGATTCCAGCAATTTCAGCATCAGCCGAAACGGTTTAATTGGCTTATCTCAAATTCCCGGCTTGAATCAGGCACTTAGCGAGAATACACGTGATGAACAGACTAGTCAGACGTTGCTGCTCGTGAAACCCACGGTAACGCGGTTACCTATGTCGAACGCTATTAGTCCGCAGTATCTACTCGGTCCAACTCGGGGACAGCGTGTGGTGCTGTAAGCCCCTCGGCGTTCCCTTAACAGAAACATTCACTGCCGAATAGCAAGCTCACTTTTTCTGGGCAAATAACTCCTGCCAAGACTCATCCATAGTGATCCACTGTTGCGAATCGCCGTCCCAGCTAGTCGTCATATGTGGCACGTGTAGTACTCCATGGCCTTTACTGCAGATTAGTTCTGTTCCTGACCAATTCAACAGCAAGCTGCCTGGACTTCCGACGCGCACCGGTGAGACTAGCCAACGTAGGCAATGTCTGCAACGCCGACGGCTATCTGCAACCGAGAGGAACAAGATAGCCATGGTGCCGGCGATGTACAGCCAAAGCAGGAACGGCCCGTTAGCAGGGTCGCGCGAAGCCAGCAAGATCGCCCCCGGGAAGCGGCTGAGCTCCAATCCGCTGATGCAGACCAGCCCTAGGCCAAGGACCGTTTTCGCGACGAAGTACAAAATGCGGCGTAGTGCCCAGCGGCTTCGTACACCGGTCCAATTTCGCTTCGTTTCGCGCATCCGGAGACCGCAAACAGCCACCGTCAGCAGAGCCGAGCCAAGTGCGGCCATACCAAATACTAGAAGAGGCAGCATGATCGCGTCACGCTGAAATTGCAAGCGCAGTTGCGAAGCCAGGAAGGTGTAAGTCTTCTCTTCTGCAATCTTGACCAGCTCGCGGTTAATAGCTTGCTTGCTGATGCCGGGGCGCGTACGTGCCACAACCATCACGCTTGGCTCTACCATCGTCTGCTCCACTAGAAATGCGAGGGGCTGACGAGTTAAGAACTGAAACTTTTGTGGAAGGACAGCTACCACCCGGTACGCCTCTCTGCCCACAAACATTTGGGAGCCGAGCACTTTGGCGGTTCGATGTGAGATCGCCTGGGCTGTTCCATAGTCAATGACAACCGTGGCCTGTTCCGATGGCGCTAGTCGGCGCAGTTCTTCGCCTGCCAGCTGCTTCGGAAACTTACCAGCTAGAGGGCTAACTTGCAGCACGTCAAATAAGCGCGCAGTCGTACTGATGACGAGCGGTCCAGGGTTGGTGAGAAGGGGAGAACGAGCGTGCTCCCGGGAGATCACAAATGGCGCTACCGATTCCAATGTACGGGAGTTCGCCTGCCAAGCTGGGACGAGATCGGCGGGTAGGGGACGCACGCCGCCACTGGTTCCAGGGTGCCACAAGATGAACAGCTCGCGTGAGTTTGCTGGCGAATTAGCAGTAAACAGAAGCCAGGTAGCTGGCAAGCCACCGCTGGCTACGGCCACCAGCAACAGGGACAGAAGTAGGCCGGCAATGGTAGCCCAGGGTGATCCAAACCATTTTCGGATAAAAGTCTGCGTATCGTCGCGCAGCCACCAGACGTTTAGCGCCGTTGGCAAGAGCCGGAAGCAGCTAAGAAGCATTTGGCAGTCTTCGCGCCAACTCCAGGCGTGCTGGAGACGAAGAACATGCCATCGATGCCAAATCTGCCCTTGCCACTCCCGTAGCAAACTCTGGCGTTCGTGAGAAGGAGCAAAGTACGCGAGTAGCCTTGCGACAACGTGACAAAGCTTAACGCTAGGAGGAGTCGGTTGCATACCTGTTTACTTCAAACCGGTACCTTTACTTTACCCGGAGCAAGTGGACCGATTTAGAACGTCCACTCGCTCCGGAGACTCGACTCCCTTACTTACAGGAAGCTACAATCCAACAGCGGGTCGCGTTGGTATCGAGATGCCGGTAACCGCCGGAGCCGCAGCGAGTTCAAATTCCGGAGCAGCTGCTATTTGCCTACAAAGAGTCAGCGCTTGTGCCACAACCTGGTCCATATTGTAGTAGCGATAAGTAGCTAACCGTCCGACAAAATGAACCTTTTTCGTAGCAGCCGCCTGTTCAGCGTATTGCCGATAAATTGCGGCATTCTGAGGGGTCGGCACCGGATAGTACGGGTCACCTTGATCTGCCGGGAATTCATAGACAACGCTGGTCTGAGGATGCACTTGACCTGTCATGTGTTTAAACTCGGTTACACGCGTATAAGCATTGTCGTTCGGGTAGTTGATCACTGCCACTGGTTGGAGAAACTCCTGCGGAAAGCTCTGGTGTTGGAAACGCAACGACCGGTAAGGCAGTTCACCGAACCGATAGTCAAAGTACTCATCCACCGGGCCGGTGAAAATGATTTCTTTGTATCTTACTTTGCCAAGTAAGTCCCGGTAATCGGTACCGAGCTCAAGCTTAATATTCCGATGGTCGAGCATGTTCTCGAACATAGCGGTGAAACCATTCTTCGGCATCGACTGGTAACGATCGGTAAAATATCGATCGTCGTGATTCGTTCGGACTGGAATACGCGCAATTACAGAAGAGTCAAGCTCAGACGGGTCTTTGCCCCACTGCTTCCGGGTGTAGTTGCGGAAAAGCTTTTCGTATAAGTCGCGACCCACTTTGCTGACAACGACATCTTCAGAGGTCCGGACAGTTTCGCGGTGCTCGGCTCGCTCAGCAAAGAATGCTTCCACTTCTTTTTCGGACGTCAGCTTCAACCCGTACAGTAAGTTGACCGTGTCCATGTTGATCGGCACCGGCACTAGTTTCCCGTCTACCGAGGAGAGAACCCGGTGCTCATAAGAGCGCCAGGCAGTGAATTGCGATAAGTAGGTAAAAACCTGTTCGGAATTAGTGTGGAAAATATGGGGACCATAGCGATGGACCAAAATGCCACGACTGTCTAGATGATCGTAAGCATTACCGGCAATGTGACTGCGACGATCCACCACCAGAACCCGCTTGTTGTGAACCGAAGCCATACGCTCGGCCACAACCGAACCTGCAAACCCTGCGCCAACAATTAAGTAATCAAACATGCTGGACGCCTTCGATGCCGATACCGGTTGCCTATCCGGATTCATGCTTTTCC
>CALMAV010000563.1:0-3793 GCA_937859895.1 uncultured Bryobacterales bacterium
GATGGCAGTTGGGGCAGTGATTCTGGCTCTGAAGCTGCAGCCTGGTTTTCTCCCTGTTGAGGATCAAGGCTACCTTTATGTGGCTCTGCAGTTGCCGGATGCTTCCTCGCTGGAACGCACAAGCTTGGCAGCGAAGAAGGTGGAAAATCTGGTTCTGAAAACACCGGGCGTTGATGGATGCGTGACGATCGTTGGTTTTAGTTTGCTCAGCCAAGTCTCCAATACGTATAGCGCTTTCTTCTTCGTCCCCTTGAAAGAGTGGAGCACGCGCAAGAAGCCGGAAGAGCAGTTTGCAGCGATTCAGACGCACATCAGTTCCGGTCTGGCAGGCATCCAGGAAGGCGTTGGTATTGCTTTTTCGCCGCCCTCCATTCCAGGCGTCGGCACTTCCGGCGGCGTGACTTTCATATTGGAGGACCGCTCCGGCGGCACCCAACAATTCTTTTCTAATAACCTGAATAAGTTTCTTACTGCTGTTCGAAAGCGGCCTGAACTTAAGTCAGTTACAACAACTTCGCTTCTGAAAGTTCCGCAGTTCTACGCCGACGTGGATCGTGAGAAAGTAGTCCACCAGGGCGCCAACATCGCTGACGTTTACAGCACCATGCAGGCTTTCATGGGTGGCTATCTTGTGAACTACGTCAACCTGTTCGGCCGACAATGGCAAGTGTTTGTCGAATCAGAAGGGGAGTACCGAACTAGACCGAGTAACATAGGCCGGTTCTACATAACCGGGAATAACGGCGGTATGGTTCCCTTGAGCGCTGTTATGACCCTGAAGTCGGTAAACGAACCGGAGTTCTATATGCGCTATAACGAATTTCGCGCCAGTCAGATCAATGCGACCGCTGCACCAGGCTTTAGCTCTGGGCAGGCCACTAAAGCGATGGAAGAAGTTTTTGCCAAGAGCATGCCTCGAGAGATGGGTTTCGACTACATGGGGATGTCGTTCCAGGAACAGCAGGCTGCCAAAGGAATTCCTCCAGCAGTTGTCTTCGGCATCTCGTCCATTTTCGTGTTTCTGATTCTTGCTGCCCAGTACGAAAGCTGGTCTCTGCCGTTCAGTGTCCTCCTTGGCGTGCCCGTTGCTGTTCTCGGAGCATACATCGCCATGACTTTCCGCAACTTCGAAAACGACGTCTATGCCCAGATTGGGATGCTCATGCTGATTGGACTCTCAGCAAAAAACTCGATTCTTATCGTCGAGTTTGCCAAGGGTGAGTATGACAAAGGTGGCAAGAGCATTACGGAGGCTGCCTTAGCTGGAGCACGGCTGCGCATCCGGCCTATTTTGATGACGGCTTTTGCCTTTGTTCTTGGTTGCATCCCGCTCTGGACGGCTTCAGGTTCGGGCGCCGTAGCCCGCCGGATTCTAGGCACCGTGGTTATCGGCGGCATGCTTGCTGCGTCGATGATTGCAATCTTTTTGATTCCCGTAACGTTCGACTTCGTCGAGCACCTGATAGCGGGAGGTAAGCAAGACCCACCTCAGGCAGACCCAGCACTAGCAGACCCATCGGCGGCAGGAATGGATCCTGTTGCTGACAAGAAGCCGGCCTAGATGCGTCTTCTTCTTTGTTTAGTCCTTCTGATCATCACGCTGCTGCAGGCCGGCTGCCTGGTAGGGCCTAACTATAAACGCCCTGCTGTACAGATACCGCCGGCTTACCGTGGACCGGACTCTACGCCATCGGCATCGACGCTAGACTCGCTGGGTGACGCCAAATGGTGGACTGTGTTTCAGGACCCGCAGCTGCAAATACTGATCCGCACCGCGCTACAGCGGAATTTCGATCTCCGCATTGCAGCCAGCAGAGTGTTGCAAGCCCGGGCTCAGGTGGTAATAACCCGTGCTGATCAGTTTCCTACCGTAACCGGAGGTCCGCAAGCAATAGGAGGCCATTCGGCTAGTGTCACCAGCGTGATCCCCGGTTACACCTACAATGCTACGGAGGTCGCCATATCAGGATCCTGGGACCTCGATTTTTGGGGCAAATACCGCCGCGCGACTGAGTCTGCCCGCGCCACGCTCCTGGCGAATGAATGGGCCAGACGCGCGGTAGTAAACACACTGATTGCCAATGTGGCGACAGCCTATTTTCAGCTACGTGCTCTCGATCTTCAACTTGAGATCTCAAGAAGCACTCTGAAATCGCGGGAGGAATCGGTTGAACTGACGCAAACATTGGAAGCCGGGGGTGCGAATAGCCTTCTAGATGTCCGTCAGGCACAAGAATTGTTGGAGACGGCAGCAGCCACGATTCCAGACCTGGAACGTCAGGCGCAGCAGGAGGAGAACCAACTTAGCATCTATCTTGGACAGAACCCGGAGTCCATCCCCCGCGGACTTCCCTTGACCTCCCAAACGCTTCTCGAGACCATACCGGCCGGCCTGCCTTCACACCTTCTTGAGCACCGTCCCGACATTCAGGAAGCTGAACAAAACTTGAGGGCTGCGAATGCTCAGACCGGAGTATCCCGAGCCGCGTACTTCCCGGATATCACCCTCACAGGATTAGCCGGTTTTGAGACCACCTCTTTGTTCAAATTGTTCAACCCCTCCTCGCATATATGGAACTATACGGGAGTTCTCACCCAGCCCATCTTCGAAGCTGGTAGGATTCGGGCAAACGTGCGGCTCGTGGAGGCTGAGCAACAACAGTCACTCCTTACTTACCAACAAACCATTCAACAGGCGTTTAGTGACGTTTCGAATGCACTCATTTCCTATCGCAAGTACCGTAGTGTTCGCGAATCTGACTTGTTACTGGCGCGAGTCTCCAGGGAGGCTGCTAATCTGTCAGAACTTCGTTACAAGGGCGGCGTGAGTAGTTACCTCGAAGTGCTCACGAACGAAACCAATGCTTTCTCAGCAGATTTAAGTCTCGCAACCGCTGAACTGAATGAGCGACTAGCGCTTGTTCAGATATACAACGCATTAGGCGGAGGATGGAACTTCTAATGTACGTTGAGAGTATTCGAGATTGTGGAGCGTTTGGTAGCGCCCTCGACTGCGTTAGAGCAAGCCGTTGCCGACAACCCGTCAAGGTGGATCGGCGGACCTGAGCGTGTTTGTCGGGCGCAATCTGCCGATGCAGCAGCCCGCAAGGAACACGGACGTAATCGACCTTGCTCGATTCATTGCGCCTACCGCCTCCAGGCTTGTCGCTATGTTCATGATCGTGTCTTCCCAGGCTCGAGATGACCAGCCAAGATCCATTGCCGCCTTTGCGCTAGACGGTCGCCTTATCTTGCCGAGTTCGAATAACTGGCCACGGACCTCTTTATCGAAAAGCCCCACGCGCCGAACGACCCAGTCGGGTAGTTTCTGGGTTGGTACCTTATTCACCTTGTCACCCAAACGATTCTTCAAAACGTTTGCGATCTCGCTCAAGGAGATGTACGGGCCGGATCCGATGTAGCGTTGTCCGGCCGCCTGGGACGCGGTCATGGCGCGAACGTGCAAATCCGCAAGGTCACGCACATCGACAATGGGGTAGCCAAAGCGCGGCAAGCCTGGGATTTCGTCCTTTAAGAGCTTCACCACGATCTGAACCGAAGCGCTTGAGTCGTTGTCCAACACCGGCCCTAGAACCAGGCCAGGGTTGATGGCGACCCATTCCAAAAGCCGAGGCAGCTTAGGCAGTTCCGCCCAGGCCGCCTCTCGGCGATGGTCTTGCTGCGGGTATAGGGCACGTTGTCCTTGTGATCGGGGTCCGTCCAATCAACCTCCGTGAAGAGGTGCGAGTTGGGATTGTCGCGCCCGTTAGAAATTGCGCTTAAAGAGGACGTC
>CALMAV010000563.1:3803-5127 GCA_937859895.1 uncultured Bryobacterales bacterium
CCCCGCTGTACCGAAGCACGCGAAGCAGCTCGCATCACATTCAGCGTTCCCTTGCGAGCTGGCACGATCAGATCGTCCGGGTTCTTCGGCATGCTCGACGGAATCGGCGAGGCGACATGCAGCACGTACCGAACGCCTTCCATCACGGCGTCCCAGCTCTTCGGGACCGTCAGATCCGCTTCGACAAACGACAAGGTGTCGTTTGGATCGCTGCCTCCTCGGGCCTTGATCAACCATTGCCTGACCTCGCTTGCACGGTTCAGTGAACGCAACGTGCCGCGGACTCTATAGCTGTCCGATAGCAGCCGCAAAGGCAATGGCCCGCGACATAGCCGGAGACCCCGGTACCAAGAACCAGATCCGAACGCATCGTTATTCCTTCCACTGCATGGCACCTCTCGCCGGGGCGCTGTCACATTGCGATAGAGAGGACGGTGTATAAGCTTGGAGCCTTGCTGGCTGCGAGGATAGCAAGTCGGATTGCTATTTCAAAATTGATGTTAGGCAGCGATGATCTGCTTCCATGTCTCAAATCGGCGTTGTCGTTCCGCTTGGTAGTACGCGGCCGGGAGCAGATGCCGTTTCGGTCGACAGTGGGCAGCTACAATATCGTGGATTTCCAGAAAGCGTTGGGCATGCTCAGGAGACTTAAAGCGTTTCATGCGGCGCTCCCGTTGCCGCGTCGGCTGATGTGAGTTCTCGGCCCGATTGTTTAAGTACCGACTCTGTCGATGCGTCACTCGCGGCATGGTTAGTTTCTTCGCGGCGCCATAGCTTCGAAGCTTGTCGGTAATGATCACGCGAGGCCGACGGCAACTAGTCTCCAAAAGCTTTCGGAAGAACCGAATGGCAGCAAAGCGGTCCCGCTTCGGTTGGACCAGAATGTCGATCACCGCGCCATGCTGATCGACTGCTCGCCAGAGATAATGTTGTACTCCGTTGATGTTGAGGAAGACTTCATCCAGAAACCATTTGTCGCCCAGCTTGGGCCGTCGCCGTTTCAGTTTGGCCGCATAGGAAGAGCCGAACGTATCGCACCAACGCCGGATCGTCTCGTAGCTCAAATGGATTCCGCGATAGGCCATCATCAGCTCCACTCCGCGCAGACTCACGGAAAGATTGAAGTACAGCCATACGCATTGAGAGATGATCTCCTTCGGAATCGATAACCGCGGTACGCATTGGCTGGCACTCACCCAGAATCACATCTGCTCGCCGTGACAGTGCCCGCCGGCGGCAACGTGACAGCGCTTGCGAGCGCGCGCAACGGCAGCTTCGTAACAAGTCTGGGTGCCGATCATGTGCTTGATTATCATAAAACTCA
>CALMAV010000564.1:0-1312 GCA_937859895.1 uncultured Bryobacterales bacterium
GAGTATGAGGAATTTCCGGTGCCGCCCGACTTCCACGAGCCGAGCGAGTGGGTGTTTGCCCGCTTTATGTATCGAGCTGTCCCAACTTGGCATGGACGGGGAAACAACTGGACCATTGATTATCCACGGTCCGATCGCCACCTTTCCGCTGCCGTGCGGCGTCTGACCCGTGTCCAGGCACGCTCGGTCGAGCAACCAGTCGCAGCGGAAGACGGCGATGATCTCTACAACTGGCCGTGGCTGTATGCGGTGGAAGTTGGTCATTGGGACCTAACAGACCTGCAAGCCGCCAAACTGCGGGACTATCTCAATCGCGGTGGGTTCTTTATGTGCGACGATTTCCATGGCACAGTCGAGTGGGAAACGTTCGTCGAGAGCATGAAGCGAGTCTTCCCGGACCGTTCGATCGTCGATTTGCCTGATAGCAATCCCATCTTCCATTCGGTTTACGACCTTGACCAGCGCTATCAGGTGCCCGGTGAGCAATACCTATACACGCACCAGGTCGCAGAGAAAGACGGCTTCCAGGCTCGCTGGCGTGGTATTTACGATGACAAAGGCCGAGTCGTGGTTGCCATATGCCACAACATGGATTTGGGCGATTCTTGGGAGCATGCCGATAACCCAAGCTACTCCGAACAGTACTCGGCTCTGGGCTTTCGCATTGGGGTCAACTACCTTGTTTACGCAATGACGCATTAAGCAACCCGCTATGTTTGAATTTCTATTCAAGTATCCGCGCATCGTGTTTACGCAGGGCTCCATTGTGCTGCTCGGAGCTTGGCCGCGCTGGGCTTTGACCCTGGCAATTCTGTTCGCCGCATCAGCTCTGGCTGCTGTCCTTTTCGCTAGGCGGAAAACTTTGCGAATGCCTTTCCGAAGTTGGCGCGGCGCCATCATCTGGGGCCTGCAGAGTGCTTTGGTTGCGCTACTGTTACTTCTGCTCTGGCAGCCGGCGATCAGCGTAACCTCTCTGCGTCCGCAGGAGAACGTGGTTGCGGTTCTGGTAGACGACAGCCGCAGCATGGGCCTACGCGACAGCGGCAGCGAGACACGCGAGGAGCAGGTACGCCGGGTTCTGGAAAATGGCGTTCTCGGACGGTTGCGCGATCGCTTTCAGGTGCACCTGTATCGCATGGGTGCAGGTCTCCAGCGTATTTCCGATACCACGAAGCTGAATGCATCCAGTCCTGCTACGCAGATGAGCGCGGGGCTTCGCCAAATTGCCGACGAAGCAGGTACGCTGCCCATCGGCTCCGTTGTGCTTCTTACCGATGGGGCTGACACGACGGGCGGCATCCCCGCCGAGACC
>CALMAV010000564.1:1322-3613 GCA_937859895.1 uncultured Bryobacterales bacterium
TGACGGAACTGCGCCGCCGCCACTTACCTGTGAACACCGTAGGTTTCGGAGCCGAACGGCTCAAGCACGATGTCGAACTGCAAGATGTGGAACTGTCGCCCAAAACGCTGGCTGGAGCACGGCTGCAGATTGCCGTTACCCTGCGACAGGAAGGCTTTGACGGCAAGAAAGTTAAGCTCAGCGTACTCAGCAGTGGCGCGGCTGTAGCTAGTCGTGAGGTGGTTCTGCATAACCGCCCGGAACAGATTGAAGACGTTGAATTCAATGCCGGGACGGCTGGGCTGAAGAATATTGAGGTGCGCGCGCAGCCGTTAGAGGGCGAAGCGAACACGGCCAACAATAGTCAGACCCGCGTCTTGCTGGTAGACGATGCCAAGCGCCGACTGCTTTACGTGGAAGGCGAACCGCGCTGGGAGTACAAATTTCTGCGGCGCGCTGTCGAGGATGATACAGCCCTGTCGGTCGTCTCCATGTTGCGTACAACTGCCAGCAAAGTGTATCGCCAGGGGATATCAAATCCACAAGAGCTGGCTACTGGCTTCCCCTCACGAGCCGAAGATCTGTTCGAGTATCAAGGGCTGATTTTGGGCAGTGTAGAAGCCGCGTACTTTACGCCTAACCAGCAACAACTGATCAGGGACTTTGTCGATCGCCGCGGGGGCGGGCTGCTTCTTTTGGGCGGATCATCCTCACTGTCCGATGGCGGCTATGGGGCTAGTGCCATGGCTGATCTGCTGCCGGTCACGCTACCCTCTCGCAAAAATACGTTTCAGCGCAGCTTTGTTCCAGCCGAACTAACTGAGGCTGGACGCAGCAGTCTGATTTGCCGAATCGAAGACGATGGGGAGAAGAGCGCCAAACATTGGGATATTCTGCCTTACCTGGCCAACTATCAGGACCCCGGAACAGCGAAACCCGGCGCAACTGTGCTGGCTCGAGTGAGTGTTGAGGGCAAGCAGGTGCCGCTGCTTATCACTGAGAATTACGGGCTGGGGCGGACAGCAGTCTTTGCCACCGGCGGCAGTTGGCGATGGCGCATGCAGCAACCAGTTGCCGACAAAAGCCAGGAAGCATTCTGGCGTCAGTTGCTGCGGTGGACAGTGAGCGCCACGCCGTCTCAGGTTGTGGCTTCGACAAAAAATGCGACCCTGGAAGACGAAGGTCACATGCAACTGCGGGCAGATGTTCGCGACAAAACGTACCTGCCTGCCGGCGATGCTACTGTGCGGGCGCACATTGTGCAACCCGATGGCACTGCTGAAACCGTGGAACTGCGGCCCGACCCACAGACGCAGGGGGTTTATCTCGCAGACTGGGAAGCGGCAAAGCCCGGGTCCTATGTTGCCGAGATTAATGCGCAGAAGGATGGGCAGTCAATCGGCAAGGACACTGTTTCTTTTCGGCGTGAGAATGGAGTGGCCGAAAACTTCCATCGTGAGCAGAACAGAGATTTACTCCAGCGTCTAGCCGAGCAGACCGGTGGCCACTACTACACGCCCGCAGACGCCAAACGGCTTCCCGAAGAGATTGCGTATTCAGAGGCCGGTGTTACCTCGCGAGAGTTCAAGGATTTGTGGAACATGCCGGCCGTGTTTCTGCTGATTCTGCTGTTGAAATCGACTGAATGGCTGCTTCGGCGGCGGTGGGGTGCGGTATGAAGTTTCGCGGGGCAATCTGCGCAGTGTTGCTAGCCGGAGCCGGTCACCTTGCCGCTGCGAATTACTATGTCAGTGTTGCCGGGCTTGGCGGCGAGCCGGAGTATGACACGCAGTTTGCCAAGTGGTCCAGCGATCTGGATAAGGAACTCAAATCGGCCTCACCGGATGTTCATGTCATTTCGCTAAGCGCTGGGGCAGCAACCCGGCAGCACCTAGGAGAGACACTTCGGCAGATTGCTTCGGCTGCCACTGCTGATGACACGTTCGCGCTGTTTCTGATTGGACACGGTACTTTCGACGGAGAAGATTACAAGTTCAATCTGCCCGGGCCGGACGTGACAGCGCGCGAGTTGGCCGGCTGGGTTGACCGTATTCCAGCAAGACGGCAATTGATTGTGAATATGACCAGTTGCAGCGGCGCTTCACTTACGGCGCTGGCCCGCAAGGATCGTGTCGTAATCACCGCAACGAAATCAGGGACTGAGAAGAATGCTCCGGTTTTCGCTCGCTACTGGGTAGATGCCCTGCGTGACCCGGCCGCTGATATCGACAAGAACGGTACTGTCTCAGCCCAGGAGGCATTCAACTATGCTCCGCGCAAGACAATCGCGTACTTCGAAACTGAAAAGCTAC
>CALMAV010000565.1:0-1248 GCA_937859895.1 uncultured Bryobacterales bacterium
CTCCAAGAGTATTGCTTCAGCAACGACGACCCCACCCACTGCACCGAAGTCCGTCTCGCTCTTTACCTCCGCTACCAAACCCACCACGAACGCGCGTTTCACAAATGTCTCAACCAATTGCTAAAACTCCGCCGCGAGCACCAGCGCGAGCACGATGGCTTCGTTCGGGAAACGATGCGCATCGCCAATGGCCACCGCTCCGACGACCGCCACTTCCTTCAACTCCAACTGCTCCAGCTCAAGCTCGAAAGGGCAAAAGCAGCCACCAAACCCATTCCCACCCCGACTCCGGCCACCCCGGCAGCTCCCATCTCGCACGAAACGGCCCGCAACACCGCCTAAAACTAGCCTGAATCGACCTGCTTTTCCCTCGCTACACTAGAGCTGTACCCATTGGACTCTCTCCTCCAGATTCAGCCCGCTGTGCAACCCGCTGTCCAGCCGCGTCTGCCCGAGTGGCTGCGGAAAGGTCGCACCCACTTCGAATCGGTCCACACTCTGAAAACCGAGCTACGCGGGCGCAACCTCCACACTGTCTGCGAATCAGCCCGCTGCCCCAACATCCATGAGTGCTTCCACCGCGGCGCTGCCACCTTCATGATCTTGGGCAATCTCTGCACCCGCGGCTGTGCTTTCTGTTCTGTCCCCAAAGGCTCGCCCGCCAAGAAAGAATTTCAGCTCGATCCACTCGAGCCCATCAACGTCGCCGGTATGGCGCGCGAAATGAACCTCCGCTACGTGGTCATCACCTCCGTCAACCGTGACGATCTGCCCGATGGCGGCTCCACTCACTTCGCCGAAACCGTCCGCCAGGTTCGCCTCGCGCTGCCGCAATCCCAAGTGGAAGTTCTCACCCCTGATTTCTGTGGCGACTTGGGAGCCGTCGCACGCGTCCTACAAGCCGGTCCGCACGTCTTCAACCACAATATGGAGACCATTGCGCGCCTCTACCGCAGCGTACGTCCCCAAGCCAATTACCGACAATCTCTCGATGTCCTCCAATTCGCCAAACGCCACAGCCCCGGCACCCTCACCAAATCCGGCCTGATGGTCGGTCTGGGCGAGGCGAAGGAGGAGGTCATGCAGGTGATGGACGACATGCGCTCCGCCGGCGTGGATTTTCTCACCGTCGGCCAGTATTTGCAGCCGACCCGCAAACACGCCCCCGTGAAGCGGTTCGTGCCGCCCGAGGAATTCGCTGCGCTCGAGGCGATCGCGCGCGCCAAAGGCTTTCTGATGGTCTCAGCG
>CALMAV010000565.1:1258-3865 GCA_937859895.1 uncultured Bryobacterales bacterium
ATCTACAACCCACACGGCGCAACCGCAAAGTCACCGAGTTCATCACCCCCGCCCAATTCGATCGTTACCGCGACTACGGCCTTTCACTCGGTTTCAAAATGGTCTTCAGCGGCCCCCTCGTTCGCAGCTCCTATATGGCTGACCGCGTCAGCGAAGAAGCACAACCACCTGTCAACGCAACACCTCCGGGCAATGCCTAACCGAGCCGGCCTCCTGCGCTCCTACCAGGGCCAACTCCTCCTCCGCACCCTGCTTGCTCTCGTTACCGCCGGACTGCTGCTGCTCATCTTTCCGCGCTTTAACATCCAACTCCTCGCGCCTATCGCCTTAACCCCGCTCC
Source organism: uncultured Bryobacterales bacterium (assembly GCA_937859895.1). Lineage (GTDB taxonomy): Bacteria > Acidobacteriota > Terriglobia > Bryobacterales > Bryobacteraceae > Bog-105. Next base: position 1,599 of record CALMAV010000565.1, read on the forward strand.
TGATCGCCCTCGCCCAAACCCGTGACGGCTGGCAGCGCTTCTTCCTCGGCTGGGCCGCCGGCATTCTCTATTGGTTCTTCCTCTGCACGTGGATCCAGTTCGTCCTGGAAAAGCACGGCGACATGGGCCTTATTGGCAGTTGGGCCGCCTTCGGGCTCTTTTGCGCATTGAAAGCTCTGCACCTCGCTGTTTTCAGCTGCCTTGCCGGTCCCCTCATGCGCTCACGCTGGGCCGTACCCGCCGTCGCCGCTCTCTGGACCGGACTCGAACGCACCCACGGCTCACTCGGCTTTGCCTGGCTCGACCTGGGCAATGCCGGTATCAACATGTCCCTGCCGCTTCGACTTGCCCCGTACGTCGGTGTCTACGGCATCTCTTTCGTCTTAGCCATGCTGTCCGTCGCTGCCGCCTGCGCCATTCTTCGCCAACCGCGTCTCCGGCTCGCTCCGCTCTTCGTCCTGCCGTTACTCTGGCTCCTTCCCGCCATCCCGCAAGGCACCCCGACCGACCAGTCCGCGCTCATTATCCAACCCAACATTGACCCCAGCACGCAATGGACCGCCCTTGAGCGCATGAACGCCCAAAACCGGCTTTCCCTGCTCTCCAGCATCCTGCCCGCCCCACTCGTTATCTGGCCAGAGCTCCCCGCCCCGCTCTACTACTACGAGGACCGCGACTTCCACCAAGCCGCCATCAACATCGCCCGCCATGGCAGCTACTTCCTCTTCGGCACCGTCGCTTATACCAACGGGCATCAGCCCCTGAACTCAGCCCTGCTCCTCCGCCCCGATGGCTCCGAAGCCGGCCGCTACGACAAGATCGACCTGGTCCCCTTTGGCGAATTCATCCCGCCCCTGTTCTCCTTCGTCAATCGCATCACCCAGGAGGTCGGCGATTTCACCCCTGGCCACGACATCAAAGTCCTCAACGCCGGGCCCAACCACCTCGGTGTCTTCATTTGCTACGAGTCGGCCTTCCCCGACCTGGTTCGCCAGTTCTCCGCGTCCGGCGCCAACGTGCTCATGAACCTTTCCAACGACGCTTACTTCGGCCACTCCGAAGCCCGGGTCCAACATCTATCTCTCGTCCGCATGCGTGCCGTCGAAAACCGCCGCTTCATCGTCCGCTCCACCAACGACGGCATCACCGCTGTTATCGATCCCGCCGGCCGCGTCATCAAACAGTTCCAGCCCTACCGCGAAGTTGCCGCTACGGTGTCATTCGGAACGGTCTCAGCACCTACCTTCTATGCCCTACACGGGGACTGGTTTGCCTGGACCTGCCTCGTTCTTGGCCTCCTCTTCGCTATCTACTATTGGCAACGGGAAGCACGCCGGTATCGTCCGTAACTCCATCAACTTGCAGTCCTATACTGAGGGACATGCCTCCTGCAGACTTCGGCCGCTCCTTTGGGTTCAACACTCGTGCGCTTCACGCCGGCTACAGCCCCGAGCCCACCACGCACGCCCGCGCCGTGCCCATCTACCAGACCACTTCCTTCACCTTTGAAGACACCGATCACGCTGCCCGTCTCTTCGGTCTGCAGGAGTTCGGGAACATCTACACCCGCATCATGAATCCGACCACGGCGGTGCTGGAGGAACGTGTTGCCTCGCTAGAAAACGGAGCTGCTGCCCTGGCTGTCTCCAGTGGTCAGGCGGCACAGTTTCTCGCCATCACTACCATTGCTCAACCCGGCGATCAGATCGTGGCTTCGGGCACACTGTATGGCGGAACCTTTACTCAGCTCGATGTCACCATGCGGCGGCTCGGCTACGATGTCGTCTTCGTTGAACCGGACGACCCCGAAAACTTCCGCAAAGCCATCACGCCCAAGACTCGCCTGATTTATGGCGAGACCATCAGCAATCCGCGCAGCAACGTCCTCGACATCGAAGCGGTTGCAAAGGTCGCCCATGACAACGGACTGCCGCTGGTTATCGACAACACCTTCGCCACGCCCTACGTCTGCCGACCCATCGACCACGGCGCCGACATCGTCCTCCAATCGCTCACCAAGTTCATGGGCGGTCACGGCAACTCCATCGGCGGCATTATCGTCGATAGCGGCAACTTCCCCTGGAACAACGGCAATTTCCCGCTTTTCACCGAACCCTCCCTCGCCTATCACGGCATGCGCTTCTGGGACACGTTCGGCAAGATCAGCTTCGCTATCAAAGCACGCACCGAAGGCCTCCGCGATCTCGGCCCCTGTCTCAGCCCGTTCAACGCTTTTCTCCTGCTGCAAGGCATCGAGACACTCGGCA
>CALMAV010000565.1:3875-6852 GCA_937859895.1 uncultured Bryobacterales bacterium
CCTGGTCCAACACCCCAAGGTCAGCTGGGTGAACTACGCCTCGCTGCCCGATAGCCCCTACTACGCCTTAGCCCAGAAGTACACGCCGCGAGGTGCCGGAGCCGTCTTCTCATTCGGTCTGAAAGAGGGCTTCGAAGCGGGCAAGAAGTTCATCAACAGCCTGCGCCTCTTCTCCCACCTGGCCAACGTAGGAGACGCCCGCAGCCTCGTCATCCATCCAGCCTCCACCACTCATCAGCAGCTAGGGCTAGCCGAACAGGAATCCGCCGGCGTCAGGCCCGAGCTGATCCGCCTCTCGGTCGGCCTGGAAGACATCGACGACCTCCTCTGGGACTTAGATCAAGCCCTGCAGTAACGTTTGCGAATGGGCCCGAAGAACGGAAGCGCTTGCCCGCTCCCCTCAACAGCAAAGTTACGTAGAGCCATTCTTGCTGCTCGCGATAGGAAGCTGTCTTATAAGCTCGGGCTGCCGCAATGGTGTCCAAAACAAATTGGACTGCAAATGCCAAGTTTGGAACGGGCGGTGCCAGCACTGCCGTATACCTTCAACCTTCCAAGGGCACTCGCCCTCTGTGCAAGTCCTACCGATGCTGTTGAAGAGCTTCTCGTAGGCTTAAAGCTCGCCTGCGCTGTTGAAGTTCCGTGTGCCCACAACACTTCGAGCTAAGTTACGATGAACACCGTATTTAGATCGGAACCAGTCTTCGCGATTATCACGTCATCGGTGATGCTCACCCTGTTCATCGGGAGCACGCTCATTGTTACCGTTGCTGCTAAGCACAGTGGGATGTGCGGCAACGGCGACTTTCGTCCGCCATGCGGGATGTTCGCTGTCGGAATATGTATTTACGCAATGATCGCAGTGACGCTCGTCTCGACGCTGGTGACACTATTCACTTACGCTGCCCGACGACGCCCGCCAGTTTTACTCAAGTGGGCAGCTATCTTTACCCTCGTTGGGACTTGTGTTTTTTGGTTGCCTATCATGGCGGCAGGAAACAAGCTTGCCGGTGCCTTTGTGGTGATAATTGTCGGGCCATTTGCCGCGGTATTGCTTGGGTGTGCTTGTTTCTGCATTGTTGCCTGGGTAAGCAGAGTCACAAGTGCGTGGTTGATAAGGCGTGCCGTTTTTTATACTAAGTAGTTCTTTGTCCGACGCCGTCACTTATCAAAGAAAGGGCAGGAAGGGGATTGAACATCTCCCCTGCCTGTCGCTTCCACCCAGCTAATCTAAACTTCCACCCAACCCCGCTTGGCATTGCTTTCGGCCACCTTCGACAGCAGAATCATCCCATGCAGCCCATCCTCGAACGTTGGGTAGTCAATCGGGGCCGCAGGATTTGCCACCCGCGCATAGAAGTGCTTGAACACCTGCTTGTGCGAATCGTCATACCCCTCGCTGTGCCCACCCGGCAAATCGGCATACGCCGCGGCCGCCGGGTAGAACAGTGACGCATCCTTGATAATGATCTGGTTCGGCTCGTTGCGATGACCCACCCACAGCGTGTCCGGCGATTCCTGATCCCACGCCACGCCCGCCTTGGTCCCGAAAATCTCAAATGCGAACTTGTTCTTGCGCCCCGCTGACATCTGGCTCACCGTGAAAGCGCCCCGTGCTTTAGCGCCCAATCGCAGCATCACGACCCCGAAATCTTCGGTGTCCACCGGAAACGACTCGTAGTCGCTCGCATCCACCTTTTTCGCCGAGAACGTCTCCACTGACCCCTTGGGGCGTTTGCGCTCCGGGTAAAACGTTGCCAAATCCGCGCAAACCGCACTGATGTTCTGCCCCGTCAAGTGCTGGATCATATCCATCCAGTGCGACCCAATGTCACCCATCACCCGCAGCGGACCGTTCTCTTTCGAATCCAGGCGCCAGTTCCAGTCAGTCTCATACAGCAACCAATCCTGCGAGTAGGTTCCTTGCACAATCAGGATCTCGCCCAGGTCACCGGCCTTAATCATCTGCCGCATCTGCTGGACAACCGGGTAGTAACGCAGGTTATGCTGCACGCAATTTACAGTATTGTGTTCAGCCGCCGCGGCCACCAGTTGCTCGGCTTCAGCAACGCTCATTGTCATCGGCTTTTCACACAGCACGGCTTTCCCGGCTTTTACTGCCGCCATTGACATCGGAAAGTGGTCTACGTTTGGCGTACAAATATGAACTGCCTGGATCTCCCGGTTTGCCAGAACCTCCTCAAGCTTGTCGGTCGCAATCGGAATTCCATTGCTCTCGGCGAACTTTCTTGCCGTCTCCGGGCGGCTCCCCACCACGGCCGCGATCTCCACGTTGCCTAAACGGCGGACATTCTCAGCATGGACTTTGCCCATGAACCCCGTGCCGACAATCGCGGTTTTGATTTTCTCCATACAGTTCCTTCCTCCAACAATCTACAACTTAATGCGTTGCTACTCTGTTGGGAAACGGGGTCAGGCTTGAATGTTAGTGAGAGTACGATGGCGTGACCAAAGCGAATGGAAGCATTGGGCATTAGCTCTCGGTTCCTTATTGGCGCCGCTTTCCCTTTTGGCATTTACTGTTTCATTTTGGGCATTTGCTGCGGAATTGCACTGGACTAATGCCTTCCCGTTTACGCAAACTCCACTTGCCGACTGGCAGTTCTGGATCCTCGCTGCCAGCCTTCTGCTCGCCACTGCTAAGCTTCTGGCTCACTTGGCTGACGCAGACCGCAATATTGCGCAATGAATTTGTTTCCGTTTTTCATAGTTTTATCCCCAGATAATATGCGTTAATAGGAAACTATTGACTGGTTTACTACCGATTTTTTACCCGCTAATCAAATCGGGGGGTACAAGCTCAGGTAAAAACATTTGGCTGATCAGAGGCCGTTTCACCGGCGACCTTCGGCCCTTAGCTTGCATCAAAGAATTGCGGAATAGCGAGTATGCCAGACATTGAAACTACCGTTCTTACGCCGGTCCGCCCAGAGGTATCGCCATCTTGGGGCATCGG
>CALMAV010000566.1 GCA_937859895.1 uncultured Bryobacterales bacterium
GTCCAGCATATAGCGGTCATGGGTGACCAGCATCAATGCACCGCGAAACTCCAGCAGACTTTCTTCCAAAATCTCCAGAGTTGGGATGTCCAGATCGTTGGTTGGCTCATCCAGCAATAGCAAGTCTGCTGGTTCCAGCATCAACCGGGCAATCAGCACGCGCGCTCGTTCGCCCCCAGAAAGCCGCCCTACCGGTTGATTCAGTTGCTCGCCAGTGAAGAGGAAACGAGCTGCCCATGAGGCCACATGGATAGTCCGGTCCTGAAAAATCACTGAATCGCTATCGGGCGCTAACGCACGCCGCAAGGTAATGTCCGGATCCAGCACGCGGTTCTGGTCAAAGTACACGATGCGCAGCGAATCGGCCAACTTCAATTCACCACCATCAGGCTTAATTTCGCCTCGGAGTAGCCGAAGGAGCGTTGTTTTTCCGCTTCCATTCGGTCCTACGAGCCCGACTCGCGTGCCGGCCACCATGGTAAGGTTCATGCCCTCGAACAAGCGCTTGCCGCCGACGCTGTAACTAAGATTTTTCAGTTCTACCAGCCGCTTGGTCTTCCGGTCAGTCGCTGTGAAATCAATGTCCGCGCTCGCCGTCCGAGTCCGCGACTGCAGATCTTTCAACTGCCCGATCATCTCGTTAGCCGTGTCGATCCGCGCCTTGGCCTTTGTTGCACGAGCCTTGGGTCCGCGCCGTAACCATTCGATCTCTGTTCGTACGCGATTTGCCAGCGCATCCTGCTGCTTGGACTGAGCCTGCATAAACTCGGCCTTCTTTTCGAGAAACTCGCTGTAAGGACCGCGAACTCGGAAAATCCCTTCCGGGTAGATTCGATTCAGCTCAGCCGTATCAGTAGCTGCGTTCTCGAGGAAGTATCGGTCGTGGCTGATGGTTACCGATGCAAAGGACGAAGACTGCAACAGCTTCTCCAACCACTCAATGCCAGCCAGGTCCAGGTGGTTTGTCGGTTCGTCCAGAAGCAGGACATCCGGTTCTGTTGCCAAGGCCTCCGCTATCGCAACACGCTTCCGCCAGCCTCCCGACAGAGTAGAAGCATCCACGTCGAAGTCGCTGAAACCGGTTCGCCCCAGCGTCTCCGCCAGGCGTCCCTCATAATCACTTGCGTGCTGAGTTGATTGTTCCAGCGCGCGTTGAATTACCTGCCGCACCGTTGTTCCCGGCTGAAACTCCGATTGTTGCGCTACATAACCCAACCTCGTGTTCTTGCGCATCGAAACTTCGCCCAGGTCCGGCTCTCTTTTTCCCGCAAGAATCTCCAGCAAAGTTGACTTGCCGGACCCATTTGGCCCAATCAACCCGAGCCTGTCTCCTTCATTGATGGTTAAAGATATGTTCTGAAACAACGGAACTGCTCCGTAGGATTTGCGCAGTTCGTTCGCAGTAAGTAAAAGCGCCACTTCCTCCAGTTTCGTATGCTTCCCTTTGCAACTCGAAACCGTGCGAAAGATCGCAGCCTAGCTGGAGATTGTAAATAAGTCAGGAATACCTAAGCGAGACCCTGGAACTGGGACAATCGGGAGCAATCGCAATAACTTGTACTGGCAATCTCCGCCTGCCGCTGCCAAACTTGTAAACGGCTTGAAACATATGTGGACATCCAGCCACTGAATTGGTAGACCTTCAAGTACGTATAGGTGACTCGACCTGGTAGTCGGCACGGATCAAAGCGAGGTTGCTTATGGAAATTGTGGGAGATCGCAGATTTGTTGAATTGCCCGGCGCAAAAACGCATGAGTTGCCGCCGCTTCTAGTGAAAACGCTTCCCCAACGTCAGCGGCTCGATCGGATGGTTGAGACAGCATCCGAGATGATCGAGCAGGAAGATATGGTACCTATCCTGACGATAGATCAATTGGCTCAACCGGAGGGGGTCGCACGGCGGAAAATGGATCTCGCAATCCAACTGGTCGATCGCTACATGAGTTTGCTAGGACAGTGGCACTGGGGCGACGCGGTCCTGGAGTGGATTCGGCAGTGTGAGATTACCTTCTGTTCAAGACTGGAACTCCGCAACTTGCTGCAGAACGACCTTTGGCCGCACGCGGGCCGAAGCAGCTTTGTCACCTTACTGGAAGACAAGGGGGTGGCAGATAAGGACTTAACATTGCCTAAGGCTGTGGGATTGCGCTTAGCTTTCCGCCAGATGCCGCCCATGCGTTGCTGCTCAGATCAATTCCTCTTTTACCTCAACAACAATATCGCTCAATCGGCTTATCAGACTTGGTTCGATATGACTCCTAGCCCAGTCTCGAGTCTGCCACCTGAACGCTTCGAATTTCAGGTCGTCAATATGTCCCTAGAAGTTCATTAATTCGAAACACCAGCATAATGTTCTGGGATCCTCCCATTTAGCTGAGTACTGACAGAAGATGAAAAAGCTTTCCCGCCCCTTCTAGTTAAATACGTAGATGGCCATGATGCTTCATTTCCGCAATGTTTTCATAGACTAAGCTGAAATAGCGGCCAAAAGCCTTGTGGCGACTCTGTTTTAAGGCTTTTAAAATTGCCTGGTTCAGCGGTAAGCTCAGATGTTGAGCGCGGAATATCATATTAAAGAACTAGAGATTGCACTGGATCCGTCTCATCCAGCACACATCCTGCCGCCGCCTCTTTCCCCAGGCAGTCGCGTGCTTGACCTGGGCTGTGG
>CALMAV010000567.1 GCA_937859895.1 uncultured Bryobacterales bacterium
CCGGCTTCGTGAATAGCGAAGTTGTTGTCAGCAGTCCACCATAGCTGCTGCCCCACATGCCCACACGTTGCATGTCCACGTAGCTTTGGCTTTCCAGATACTTCACGCCACTGTATAAATCTTCGACATCAATGCCGCCATAGTCCAACCCTAACCGTTGACGGAACGCTTTGCCATAGCCCAAACTTCCTCTGATATCCACATTCAGCAGCACGTAGCCTTGCTGCGCTAAATACTGATCGAGACCCCATGTTGGATGCGCCTCGCGCCCGCCCCACTGGTTGTTAACCGTGTTGCTATAAACCGAACCCAAAATGGCTGGATACTTTTTTGCCCGGTCGAAATCGGGAGGCAGTGTCAAACGCGCGTGAAGAGTCACTCCATCCGCAGTGCTGGGGAAGGTAACATACTGAGCGCCAACCCAGCGGTGCTCCTTAAACTCAGGCAACGGTGAACGCGTAATGGGCGTTTCCTGTTGCTTTCTGCCCAGCAAATCGAGATAAAGGTCAGGCGGAGTTAAATCATTCGAGAAGTAATCCGCCGCTACTGCGCCGTCTGGCGACACGGTGGTGGCGTGCGTACCCGGGGTATGGGTCAATTGCACCGGTGCACTTTCCGATAGCGAAATCCGGTGCAGGTGTCTCTCTTCTGACTTGCCTTCGTTAGTGATGTAGAACAGAGCGTTCGCGCCAGCGCGAATCGTTGCTGAAAATACCTCCCAGTTCCCTTTCGTGATCTCCTTCGGTTCTCCGGCCGCGAGCGAAACATAATAAACGTGATAGAAGTTTTCACGATCCGACAGAAAGTAAACACCGCGTCCATCCGGCGCCCAATCGGCCCACCACTCCGCCGTCACATTCTTTGGATCAGCTTCGCGAAGCAAGAGCGAAGAAGTCCCATCTGCTGCGTTCACAAGCAAAAGCCGCCGATCCTTGATATACAGATCGCTTTTGTCCACTAAGAGAGTCTTGCTGTCGGGCGACCATCCTACGTCAAAGATCAGGTCCATGGGATTGCTGCCCAAGTCTGCCCAGCGAATATCGGATTCCTTTCCGACTCGCACCCATCCAAGTCGTCTTCGCTCCGATGGCTCGCCGGGAAAGGGACGCTTCACCATCTGCAATGTTGTTTCAGGAACCAAGTAGTCGGGAATACCTCGCCGGGGCATTCGGCTTTCGTCGATTTCGATAAACGCAAATTGTGTTCCATCGTTCGACCAGTAGAAATCTTCTGCTTTCAGGGGCCGGCCGCCGACCTTCCTGAGTTGGCTGACTCGCCCATCGTGTCCATCTATGCTCGCCACGAAAAGATCCGAACCCGATTGAAAAGCAAGCTTGCCTCCCTTCGGACTTGCTTTCACGGCGCTTACGTTCAACTGGTCGGTCAAGAGTTGTGGCTTGCTGCCAGGAGAGACAAGGTAGAGCCGCCCTTTGAAAATGAACAAAAGGCGCTTTTGGTCCGGACTCCAAGTCACGCTGGAAACTCCGCGATCCATTTCGGCATCTGCAGCCCGCTGCAACTGGACGAGATCGTTTCCGGGGTGGGCGGGAATTTCGGGCCGGGTCATTTCCGTAATGCGAATCGGCTTCATTCCATCCCGGCTGGCGATCCATACGTCCCGAAAAGGCTTGCCCTCATCGTTCCACAAAAACGCCACAGCGTGGCTATCCGCCGCCCAGACAAAATCTTGAGGCGCTGTGCCAATCAACCACGGCAAACTATATAAGCGATTAATATCGAGCCTGGAGGGCGATGAAGCGGCCGTACATATTCCTACAGCAACGGCTATCAAGCCGAGAGAAGCAAGCCGACTCATTGTTGCGGGACCGGCACGGTAGCCGGCACCTCACTCGCATCACCCAGGAGTTCCCATCGTTGCAAGGCAATCGGAACATTCCCATTACTCCAAAGGAAATCATCGAACTTCAACAACGAGAAATCGCTCCCTTGCTTGAGTCGCACATCCGCCAGCATCTGTGTGATTTGTATCTTGCCTGTCTGATAAGTAATAGCCTGCCCCGGAGAGCTGGCAAACAGCGCCGCCTCGCTTAGGGCTGTCCGACGGTCCATGGGCACCGTTTGCCTCAGGTACTCCGCGGCTTGCTGCAACGTGAAGGTTCCCAAAGCCAGCTTTACATCCGCTTCGACTCGCAACGCGCGCAGCCGCATGAAGCTGTAAATGATCTCGCGGATCCTGGGACTATCATCGAAAAGCCCTGCCTGCAGCATCATCTCTTCCGCATAGAAGCCAATGCCCTCATTGGAGCCCGAATCGTAATAATGACGCCGGATAGGATCGGGGTTAACTGCGCTTAACACGAGCTGGAGATAATGTCCCGGCACGCCCTCGTGCACAATGATCGGCCTCGGATCTTGCGCTGTTGAAAGATTGAAGAATCCTAACTGTCGACTGGGCACGTGAATGTAGCTTGTGCCATCCTGGTCGAGTCGCGAAGGTCCTGTTAGATCATCCGTTACGCCCAAATCTTCAAAGGGCGCTACATAAGCGGGCAGCGGTAAGTTTCGGTAATGTTTTACCCATGCCGGAATGGTAAGCAAATGTTGCTTCGCTAGTAGCTTCCGGATCTCTTCTTCATCACTCTTTTCCCGTTCGATTTGGGCTTGTTGGGTGGGCAGCAACGCGAGCGGCGGCAACTCTGCATTGCGCGCTCGCTCATAAGTCTCAAAGGCGATTGACCGGCTCCACTCCTGCTTGCTCATCGCCAGCAGCTGTTCCGGTGAGTAAGGCAGCAAAGCAACGTTCCGGAGAAAGAACAGGTAATTCTCGCGCCCAATCGCCGTATCCTTGCGCATTTGCGGCAAACGAGATTGCAACCATTGGCGATACTCCATCAAGGAAGCAACTGCCGATGCTGCAGCCCTGTCGAGTGCCGCGTTGTTGTCGGCAGACAATTGTGGCCTCAGCGCGCTTTGCATCTTCTGCATCCGGTTTGGCAGATCGCCCAGGGCCTCAATTGCAAGCTGCCCAAAGGGCTGACGCATATCGGTTAAATTTACTTTTGCCGCTCGGATGGTCGCAGGAATCGATTCCATGCGCTGTACAATCTGTTTCTGCCGTTCGACCGCAAAGGGAGCGGGCGGTAGAAGCAACACGTACATCGCGCCCAGCGTCTGGTCTACATAAAACTCCGGGTTACGCTTCCAGCTCTGCAGGATGTCCAACTCCCAGCGAACCCGTGCCAGCGCCGAACCCAGCAAACGATAGTCCACTTGTTCATGAATGGAAGCGTTCCTCGCCGGAGTGAGCAGCTTCCAACTTTGTTCAAAGGAAGCCAGTTGCTGTCTTCGCATCTCCACGCTTGCCGCAGACCAGCCAATCCCTAAGTCGGCGGGCCGCTCAAGTCGTGGAATGTCGTCCTCGCTAAAAGGCTGCTCTTGCGCTCGCCAAATCCAGAAGCTATTGCTGACATGCTCGAGATTTCGAGGCTGTGCCAAACAGTGATGGATGCAAGAGAGCAAGAGCATTCCACGGATACTTGAAGTCAGAAAGTTGTTCATAGGCTGGAGCCGTGAGGCGATGGATCTTTCTAAGATCTCATTTGCATGCAGTCTAGCCCCGAGTGATGAAAACCTGAACCCCATGTGTCAACTTCCGCATTCGTTGTTAGATGGCATTTCCGTTGCTTCGGCAAACCTCGCCCCCGGAATCCCGTGCTGCTACCAGGGACAGGATGCAGCTCTGATTTGCACGTGCAAGTGCCCGCGCCACGACCGGACGCGACTTGCCCATGATTCTCCCGGGCAATGTCACGGCGAGCAGATGTGATCCTGATGAGGTGTCAGTCAATCTATATCGGGGTCATCGATCTCCGGAAGAGATCATCTCGCAACGCGTATGGCTGTATTTCAACCTTTCCGTCAGTCTGCGGGAAGTGGAACCAATGATGGGGTGTCGAGGAATCCAGTTGAGCTATGAGACAATCCGCCGCTGGTGCAACAAGTTCGGCGGTTCCTATGCTGCCAAGCTTAGGCCAAGGC
>CALMAV010000568.1 GCA_937859895.1 uncultured Bryobacterales bacterium
GCCTGAGTGCCTCGTCAGTCGTATATTTCTGTAAAACAGCAGCTTGCACCTCGGCGAACTCGGCATTCCTAGCCGGTTGAATACTTCGGATAACAGCAAAGCTGGCCTTCCCTTGATTGGGCGAATCAGTCACGTCCGTGACGCTGCCTTTAGACGCGGCAAAGATGGCGTTCATGGCTTCAGGCGCATTCAAATCTGGGAGCGAGCTGCCTGCTGCTAACCCACTTAGCTTTGAGTAGCGTAGATTGTACTTCTTCGCGATAACATCCGCGCTAGCCGGCGATTTGGCAACCTCAGCCCGCGCGGCATCCATTGTCTTCTTTAGACTCTCGGCGCCAAATTGCTTCTGTGCCTCGGCGATCAACTGAGGCTTCACCTCGTCGAACGTCTGCGTATGAGCTTCCTGCTTAGAGACAACCTGGAGAATGTGGTACCCGTATTCGGTCTCGACGATATCGCTCAAGTCACCGGGTTTCAAGGAGAACGCTGACTTCTCGAATGCCGGTACAGTTTGCCCGCGTACAATCGGATCCAGAGCGCCACCCTTCACGGCAGAGCCTGGGTCTTCTGAGTTCTTCTTTGCTAATTCTCCAAAGTCTCCACCCGCTCGCAGCTGCTTCAACAGATCTTCCGCCTTGGACTTCAGGGCTGGCCACTGCTCCTTGGGTTTGCCTTGAGTCTTGATCAGAATGTGGCGAACTGTAACCTTCTCCGGAAGACGATACGAATCCAGGTTTTCCTGATAGCTCCGCTGTAAAGCCGCGTCGCTGATAGTTGCATTGCGTGCGAAATCTGAAGCATTGCCTACTAGCAGATCTACATCCCGTTTCTCAGGAATGCGAAAAGCGGACCGGTTCTTCTGGAAATATGCAGTTACGGCCCCGGGATCTTTGTTCACCTTGCCCGTAAAATCCTTGCTTTCAAAGTTGAGATAACGAAGACCCACTTTGTCGTTCTTGCGCTGATATTCAGCACGCGCGTCGGCATCGGAAACGATCAAGGATTGGAGTTCCAAGTTTTCCAAACGCGAGGCCAACATCCCTTCGCGCTGCCGCTCCTCAAAATCCGGGACCGTTAAGCCTTGCTGTGACAGGATCTGCTTATAGGTATCCATATCGAACTTTCGGCCCACCTGCGTCGTGAACTCATTCTGAATGGTATCGGCCAATTCCTGATCCGAGACTTGCAGTCCCATCTCCCTGGCCTTGTAAGCAACGGCTTTCGCTTCCACCAGCTGATTCACCAACATCGGCGTGTACATGCCAAGAATGCCGGGCGGCAACTGCTGTCCGCGCGATATGCCCTGCAGCGCTCGCTGTACATCATCAGTGGTGATCCGCTCCTTTCCGACCGAAGCGACAACGTTCTCGCCGCCAGCTCCAGATTCATTGAGGAAGCCACCCGGAATCAGGTACACAAGCATGCCTAAGGCAACGACGCCGAGCAGCACACCCAGCAGGATGCGCACACTTTTCTCTCGGCTTCGAAACAGGTCAAACATAAAGAGGGAAACTCCTGGGACTAACAGCTTTTGGAGCACGATGCTCGGACGCAGCCAAACTGTGCTTTTCCCGTTATTATAGCCGATGGAATAGGCTCCTCAGCCCACCAGTACTCCCCCAGGAACGGTCGGCCATCTGGCTATGAGACCATTGAAGGGAGGAATGGCAGGTCCAAAACAGTTCGGCAACCCGCAAGGCTGTGCTAAGTGCGGATCATTGGAGATCACCCGATCGCACCGGCGCAATCCGCTGGAAGTGATTTTAGGAACGGTGGTTTTGCCTTGGCGTTGCAGAGTCTGTTACAGCCGATTTTTCCGCCTCAAAAGCTTTCGGCCAACTCCTCCCCCAACAGTGGATGAGCGCTCGCTGAACACAAGCCCGGCAGAGAAAAACGAAACTGTGTCGGCGGCTAGCGCCTGAGGCAGCTTTGGCGGGTATCACCGTCCCTCCAATCTCAAATGCTTAAACTAGCATGAACTCTTCTTCTGGAACTCCGGGCCTGCAATCTCGATAGGCGTAGTTCAACAGGGGAGGCGCAACGAGCGTAGTCGCGATAGCCATGCAAACCACGACAGCATAGACTGGCTTTTCGATCACTCCCAAGCCCAAGCCAATCTGCGCTACCACCATCCCCACCTCTCCCCGTGGAATCATCCCCACTCCGACGCGCAACATATCGACCCGTCCTAATTTCCACGCCCCCAGGCCGCAACCCACAAACTTACTGAGCACCGCCACGACGCAGATCACAGCTGTAAGTACCAAAGTGCTACGACTCCGAAAGGCATAGAGGTCCAGGTGCAACCCGAGACCAGCCAGGAAGAAAGGAACCAGCAGCTCTGTAATGCCATGAGCAAGATCGCGGACACGTCGGCTGACAGTCTCTGATAGGGCCATGCCGGCGAGAAAAGCGCCGATAATGGCCGCTACTCCGACATATACCGCGGCTAAAGCCAATCCGAAAAGCAGAACGAGCGCCAGATGAAACTGCCCCTCCTGAATGGCGAGCCTACGCTCGACCTTAGGCAGAATGTGTTGCAGAGTAGGCGTCCCGTACTTTGCAATTAACAGCGTGAAGCCCCCGGCAATCAAGCCTGTGGTGGCTAGTGCCACCAGGTCAATATGTCCTTTTGCGATGCTGCTGACCCCCGCAAGAACAAGTAGCCCCAAGACATCGTCGATCACTGCGGCAGCCAATATGATTTGGCTCGCTCGTTCTTGCAACAGCCCTTTTGAGGCGAGTACCTGAGCTGTGACGCCGACGCTAGTGGCAACCAGTGCAG
>CALMAV010000569.1 GCA_937859895.1 uncultured Bryobacterales bacterium
AGGAAGCTGTTTGGATTTGTGTCGGACGTACCGCCCGAGAGAAAGAAGTCGGCAACCTGTCTCTGCTCGGCGATTGCGATGGAAGTCTCAGCGGGATAGTTGAAAATCGTGGGATTGCTCAATACTCGGTGGGGCAAAATAGGAAATTCCGGAACGGTACCAGTGGTGATGCCAAGCAATTCCGGATGTCCATAGCCGACTGCGGCATCGGTTCGAAAGAACCAGGCATTCTTCTTCTCGCCGGCAGCGCGAACCAATGCTGATTCAGTCGGGTTCGGCACCTCCAGATCACCATAGCCGTATTGGAAGAGCGTGGCTTTTGCCGGCACTCCCACCAGCGGCTGCGTTTGAAAATGGGGGGCAAAGGCCAGCGGATCGCCAATCATGCCGAGCCAATCCGCTGCTTCGAAGGCAGCTTGCAACTGGAGCGCTCCGGCAACGGTGATGTTCGATGGAGCCTGATCTCGGAAAGGATAAGCGTCGTTAAAGGCGTCTCTGAAATAAGCTTCTGGAGGAGCCTGGCCAGTTGCCACATTCAGCAGTGCTGGTGAGATAGAGGCCAGATATTCCGTACTCAGAGGGCGTCCGACAATTGCGAGCCGGGCAATATCCACTGAGGTGCCACCGCCTGCATTCAGAACAGCTACTTTAACGGCTGGTTCCACTGCATGAAACAAAGACCCATAGATGGAGCCAAAGGATTGCCCCACATAGGAGATACGTTGCGGATTTAAGCCGAGACCCAAGCCGGCAGTTTGCCGGATGGTATTGACCAGGGCAAACAGGTCAATAGCCGTCTGGCGTCCACAATCGCGAATAGCAATCGCGCCTGGAACAATGCATCCGTCCTGCGGTCCGATTGGCTGACCGGCGGCCAATTGAATTCCCCGCCCCGGAGTTGATTCGGTGAAGGTGAAACCGAACTTGCTTTTCACCTGTACGGTTCCCTTTGGACCGAAGCCATGGCCAGTGATCTCCATGGCAACCGTCGCAATGCCTTGTGAAGCAAGCGTTCCGGCGATGTACGTTGGTGCTCCGAACTGGTTATCGCTTAGGCCATGCCCGTAGATCGCAACGGGCCATCCACCGGCGGGAGGCGTTCCAGCAGGCAGAAAGACGTGATAGGACACCGGAAGAAAGCCGAACGTCAAGCCCTTCAGCAGCCCGGGAATTGAAACTGGCTGTGTTCCGGTTGTCGTAATCGTCCCGGCTGCCGGACCGCTGGTGTTTAAGTAGTTGGGGCTGAGAAAGAGACCAAAAGCCACTTTGTCAACGCCGCTAAGAGCGGGGAGCGGAATGTCCTGGCTCGCGAAACCGGCATTGTCAGGCTTCCAGGTAAGCGATTGCAGGTCCGAGAGCTTGAACAGGTAAGGAAAGCCGGCGGGCAGCGTCGCCGGGGGCAGTGCATCTACAGCAACCCGTACGCTTTCTAGCCAGGCCGTCGCGCTTAGCGTTGTGAATAGAGAGCCGGACACTAGCGCCGCCCCGTTCAGGTGAGCCACGACCGTTGGCTTTGCAGCCTGCACGGCGACGCAGTATGCATCTGCGTTTCCTAGACACTTTCTAAACCCACCATCGTCGGTCACGCTGCTGCCATTGGTGTCCTTTAAAGCATCGGTTACTGCCAGAAAATATTGGGTTCGCTGCTGCAGAACATTGTCCGGCTTGCCATAGGCGCAGTTACTGCCTGGGTCGTAGGTGATTTGGTTCAGAGGAACTGGGGCGCCAAGGTTGCCAACGGGAATGATCTGAAGGCCAGCGCTGAGCGTCGCCAAGTTTACAGGTCCTGAGAAGCAGACCATCACTCGCGGGTTTACGCTGAAGCCGTCCAGCCGGTTGAGCAACTCGGTGTTACTACAGACAGCGGAGTGACTCCCGGGATCGCAAAAGCCCTCGTCCTGCAATGCCAGATTTACGCGCAAACCGGTTGCCGTTGTGCGATCCGGAGTGGTCAGAATGTTGCTTGGAAAGGGCCCACCCGAGACAGTATTGGGGTTGTAAGTGACAGTGGTAGACGGGGCCGCGGTAAAGCTAAAGAAACTCATAAGCAGCCCAGTTAGTAATGATCTATGAATACTTCTAAAGGATTGTATTAGCGTCAATTATTCTTCTCACAAGGGCTCCGAATTATGTAATACCAAGTAGCCCTCTGAGAGTATAGGAGAATACAATTTTCCGCGTATTAAGGATTAATCCGAGCAGCACAAAACCAATAAAGCTACTGGTTGACGGCCGCTAGAGCCTTCTCAGGGTAGCGCTCCCCCATAGCTGCGCCAGCGGGTAGGGCCTGGCTAATTTGTTGGAGGTCAGCTTCACTCAGGTGCACGTCAACAGCCGCTACGTTTTCCTGCAGGTACTGGGTTCGTTTCGTTCCGGGGATGGGGGCAATATCCTTGCCCTGTGCAAGTACCCATGCCAAGGCAAGCTGCGAGGCTGTACAGCCTTTCTCCTGGGCAATCTCGTTGACTTTCGCTACTAATTGAAGGTTCTTTTTGAAATTTTCGCCCTGAAAGCGAGGGCTATTCCGCCGCCAGTCGTCCGGAGCTAAGTCGTCTACGGTCTTGAAACGGCCAGTTAAGAAGCCACGCCCGAGCGGAGAATACGGAACGAAGCCGATGCCGAGTTCACGAGTCACACTGAGAATCTCGGTTTCAGGATCGCGGCTCCAGAGCGAGTACTCAGTCTGCAAGGCAGAGATTGGATGGACGGCTTGCGCACGTCGAATGGTAGCTGGACCAGCTTCAGATAAACCTAAGTACTGGACCTTACCCTGCTCTACTAGTCTTGCCATTGCTCCCACTGTTTCT
Source organism: uncultured Bryobacterales bacterium (assembly GCA_937859895.1). GTDB lineage: Bacteria > Acidobacteriota > Terriglobia > Bryobacterales > Bryobacteraceae > Bog-105. The sequence goes on from CALMAV010000569.1 coordinate 2,808, forward strand.
TCGATGGGAGTGTTGATATCCACCCGGTGCTGGTAGTAGAGGTCGATCGAATCGGTGCCGAGCCGGCGCAGGCTCGCCTCACAAGCCGATTGCACGTACTCCGGCCGCCCGTTAATGCCGAGCATCTCGCCACCCGGTCCACGGACATTGCCGAACTTGGTTGCGATGATAACAGCCTTGCGCTTACCCTTTAAAGCACGGCCCACTAACTCTTCATTCCGCCCGACTCCATACATATCTGCCGTATCGAAGAATGTGATGCCGCTATCGATTGCGCTGTGGATGACCGCGGTTGATTCGGCATCGTCGCCGCTCCCATAAAAATCGGACATGCCCATGCAGCCCAACCCGAGTTCAGAGACTTGTAAACCGCTCCGACCCAACGCTCGCTTATTCATACGGGGTTTGATCGAAACTGCGGGAGATTCGATTCCAGACTTTCTTAGGAAGGCAAAGTGAAGAAGAACGTGGCGCCCTGATCGGGACGACCTTCGGCCCAGATCCGACCACCATAAGCCGCCACAATCCGCGCGCAAATAGCCAAGCCGATGCCAGAGCCTGCGTACTCATACCGGTTATGCAGCCGCTTGAACACGCCAAAGATTTGCTCCTTGTGAATCTCCTCAAAGCCGATGCCGTTGTCCGCAATGGTGATCTGCCAGAAGCCAAATCGCCGCTCGGCCGATACCTTGACAATAGGCAGGCGGTCTTGCTTCCGATACTTAATGGCGTTACCGATTAGGTTTTGGAGCAGCTGCAGCAGGTGTGTTTCGTGGATTAACAGAGCAGGCAGGTGATCGTCTTCGATCTGGGCGCCCGACTCCGCGATAGTGGTAGCCAAGTTGGCGAGCACGCGTCCTAGAACCTGATTGGAATCGACTGGCTGCAGGTTTTCCGCGACTCCCTCCGTAGTAACTCGCGTTAACGC
>CALMAV010000570.1 GCA_937859895.1 uncultured Bryobacterales bacterium
GAACGCCGGTGGTCCGCATACTCTGACTCATGGCGTAACGACGAACCATGTCACTAGCCTGAAAGCCGTGCTGGCGGATGGCACTGTGCTGGAAACCGGTGGTCCCCAAGCTGATGGGCCCGGTTACGACCTCCTTGGCCTCTTGACGGGCAGCGAGGGCACGATGGCGCTCATTACAGAAATCGGCGTACGGCTCATGCGCAAACCCGAGAGCGTTCGCACCATGCTGGCCATTTATGATTCAGCCGAGCAGGCCGGCTCGACTGTCGGTGTACTGACTTCCAAAGGCATTGTTCCGGTAGCGCTCGAGATGCTGGACGGACCAATGTTGCGCATGGTAGAGGCGGCGACTCATGCTGGTTATCCATTGGATGCAGCCGCCGTTCTGCTCATCGAAGTAGAGGGTTTAATCGAGGAAGTGGAGGAGCAGGGGCAGGCAATCGTTCAGGTGTGCAAGGAGTGTGGGGCACGTCAGGTTCGCACCGCCCAGACCGCGGAGGAGCGTGATCTCTTATGGAAGGGCCGCAAAAACGCCTTCGGTGCCATCGGACGGGTAAGCCCCACTTACTATGTGCAGGACGGCGTTGTCCCGCGCACACGAATTGCTGAGACGCTACGCGCAATCGAAGAGATCGGCAAGCGGCATGGCATTTCTATCAGCAACATCTTCCACGCCGGCGACGGCAACATGCATCCTATCCTGCCATTCAATCCCAAAGTGCCTGGCGACTTACAACGAGCGCAACAGGCCGGTATCGAGATTCTCAAATTTTGTCTTTCCGTCGGCGGCTCCATCACTGGGGAGCATGGCGTCGGCATGGAGAAGACTGAGTTGATGGATCACATGTTTTCGGAAGAAACATTGGGCTTGATCCGGCAGCTAAAAGAGACGTTCGATGAGGAAGGGCGTCTGAACCCGGGCAAGCTTCTTCCCCTCGGCAAAGGTTGTTTGGAGATTCGGCAACGGCCGGAGTTTGTCGTCTGATTCAAGTACTCCAATTGAACGCCAATGTTCGATAGTGAAGATACAGCCAAGCTCCTGGACCGGTTTGGCTTCGTTCCTGTCTTCCACGATGGCGAGGTTCTATCTGTTGTCCTTGACCGCGATAGATTAGCACTGACTCTCACCTTGCTTGTTCCCGAATATAGAAATAGAGCGTATTTGGGCAAAGTAGAGGTTGTGTTGGAATTCTCCGACATTGAGAATCTTCATTTGGAAGGATTCAACTACCAAAATGTCGTCAGCAGCTTGACATCCGAGACGGTAGTTGAAAAAACGGAGTACTCGACAGAGAAAATGCCCAGAATACATGTCGATTTAGACACTGTCTTCGGGATGTGGGCCACCTTCCCCTGTTCACGGGTTCACGTACAAAGTATGACCAGCAGTGCCCGGCCACCTGGGCTTCCGTACCTGACACGCAACAATTGACGGAGTGCAAACAAGCTCGGCGTCCACGGGGCATATTCATTCCCCGACACTTTCGCTCGCTATCGTAACCCCCAGGAGACTCTCTTGCATTCCAAATTCATCTCTTCTCGGTTACTTTGCGCCGCGATTTTTATCGGTCTGCAAACGCCAGTAATGTCGCAATTGGCAGTTGGACGCCCGCGTTTTAGGGGTATCGATCAGGCTACTGGAACCATCGACGGACCCGATACCGCGTTGCGTATGCTCTGCGTACCAACCTGAGTGCACCGGGTATCAGCTTTTAACCACGCCACCTAGCAGCAGCCTCAATACGGTTTCGAAAACCACATCTCAGTTTGTGGCGAAGACCGGCGTAGCTGCTGCCATTAACGCAACTTCTTTGCCCCTTGTTGCGATCCATTTCCGGAAGAAGAGACCGTGATTGGTCTAGCGGTCTCAACCGGAACCGTTGTTGCGCCGCCCACTGAGATCTGCCGGCGATAGTGACGTCGCGCGCCTGCTCTTGGCGACCAATGCTTTGGCGCTTCACAGCCTTGAACCTGGACGGGGGCGGCTCCACATCACTGGTCGACTCGGATGGACACGGCGGAACCGTGAGTATTAACCGTCCTAGTGGCGGGGCTGAACGCTACGATGCCAATCATCTGGGCGGATTTGCGTTGCCCCGAGTGACGCCTGAGCCTGCGTCGTTCGCCCTCGTGTTGATTGCACTACCTGCTGGGCTTCTTATTCGTCGCGTCAAGCAACCACGGGGGTAAGGCAGGCGAACTGTTCGAAGGCAACTGCGGCCCGCCGGCACACTTCCTCATGCCGGGCCTTCTTGTCATGCTTGAACCGTCGTTTGGTTTCTTCATCTAGCGACGGCAGCAGGTCGAAGG
>CALMAV010000571.1:0-19558 GCA_937859895.1 uncultured Bryobacterales bacterium
CGTCAGCGAAAGGCGAAGAAACATCGAACCGTTTCCCGCACGTCCCGGGAAATCTGAAGAGACGGCGAAAACGTCCGGAAGGGGTCGGACAAACCGGTCAATTCCCATTCTGTACAGAACTCAGGTCCATGACTGCACCCCTGAGCGAACCGGCTTTCCGAATTATACGCCTCGCCGCACCCCTCACTTTCGGATCAGATAAATTTTCTGCGTCAGCTGAACGCCGGCAACGTCTTCACCGCGAGCCAGCGCGGCTTTAATCGCGATCTTGTCGGGCGAGGAAAGTACCTTCTCTCGCAGGTACTCCGCCGGAATGGCACTCTCATCGATCACTTCGACCGCGGGGGGAGCGGGTCGGCAGGTGAACCGGCAACGGATCCCGTTCACTTCGTTCAGCTGGGCTTCGTGCATCTGCTCCAGGCAGCGATCCTCGATCCGTTCGGCGCGTGCTTCGAGCGCGTTCTTACGCCTCTGCATCTCCTTGATCAGCGAGCCATAGGCGGCCGCCCGAGCCTCCAGCTTCGTGAGCACTCGATGGGTCTGGTCGATCTTTTCCTTGAGATGCCTTTCGGCTTGGCGCTCAGCGGCGGCCGCCTCCCGCTGCTCATGTACTGATTTGAGCCGCGGACGAACCAGGGCCAGATTGGAGTAAGCCAGGGGAGAAGCCATTATTGGCCTCCTCGAGCATTGCGTGATCGCTCAATCATGAAGCTGATGGCCAGGGCACGGACATCTTCGAAGTTGGCTTCAACCGGTAGGCCGATGCTTTTGCAGTGAGCCTCGCTATGCAGGACCACAGTGGCCGCGAGCTCGAAGGCACGTTTGGCCATCTCGCCAATCGGATGAACCTCTACCGGCTGAGCGGAGGCGCGTCCAGGCTGTGCCTTGCTGCTTTGTACCTGCTTGGGCAGGGCGTGGTGAGAGTGATTTCCAGCCCGGTCTACCTGTCGAACCGGCGCTGGCTCTTCTTCCTCAGCATCGCTCAACACCTGCGCGTCAAACACGTTCTGGCCGCTCTTCTTAGTCTTTAGGATCCGAACGTAATCGCCGGCTTGCGCGTTGGTTCGCAGCAGCGCATCGCGACCCTGCTTGGGGAGCCACATGACGCCCGAGTCATCGTTGAGTGTGTATTGGTATTCGGTGCCGTACTTGCCATCGCGCTGGATACCCTCAGCCCCGAAGTCGAGCTTGACCGTGATCGGCTGGTCAAATTGCGGTTTAATGATCTGGCGTTGCATGTGGTCTCCTCTGTCGTTTTCGCTAGGACTTGCTTGTATAATCTATTATGCACAGCGCTGTGCATAATAGTCAAGCAATTCACATAAATTCACAGCGCTTTGCATCGTATAATGGACGCGTGGAAGAGAAGAAAAATCCGGCAGCCGTTGCGCTCGGCCGTCTGGGCGGTACGAACAGCCGGAAGAATATGAGCGACGCGAAAGCTAAGCAGCTAGCTCAGGCAGCGTCTGAGGCGAGGTGGGGATCTAAGAAGAAAGCGGTAGCGAAGAAGGCCGCCAAGAACAAGACGAAGAGCAAGACGGATTAGTCTCTCGAATCGAGAGTTTGAAGGAAAAAGAAGGGCAGCATGACAGTGACTATTTCTAAGACAAGAGGAGCACATCAATGAGCGCAGTTCTCACCCAGCCGGTTTATCACGAAGAGCTGATCGACGGCGAGAAAGTTCAGAAAGCTTTGCCGAAGCGACCGCATATCCGGCTTCAGAAGTACCTGACGTCATTTCTCGACAAACAACTGCCAGAGTTCCTGGAAGCACTACCGGAGCTGAACGTCATCGTCGAGTCCGATCGTCTTATTCCCGACATCACCGTGGCGTACAGAAAAGCTCGCTACATCGAGGACGACTTAGCGGACGCGCCGCTGCTGGCTATCGAAATTCTGTCACCCGGGCAGACCCTCAGCGGAATGATGAACAAATGTGAACGCCTGCTGAACGCCGGAGTGCCAAGCTGCTGGATCTTCTGGCCCGAACGGGAGAAGGCCTGGGAATATACAGGTCGGGATCTGGTCGAGATAACGCCGGACTATAAGCTAACCCTTGAGGACGAGGCCGGTATAATCGCAATCCTGGCGCTGAACCTCGACGACATGTGGAGAGCCGTCAACGGCCGGCTCTCCTGGGAGTAGAAAAGCCGCCCTCCTGGGGCTAGGCTCCTTATCGGAGCGCACGGCGTGAAGCCGACTTTTACTCTCAGCAGAGCGGCAATTTTTCGCAGTGTAGCGTTGATTAGTCTCTTTCAGATACGAATGGGGTGCGCCAGCAACTACTGTTGGTGCACCCCATTACAATTCACGCCATCACTGCCGCGGTTGAAGAGACCGCTGCCGCGCTCGCGAGAGACACTCGCTCGGTCCTGCATTTGGATCCCAAGAAGGTGCAAACCTCCTTCCTAGCAATTGAGCCGTACCTGAACGACGCGCTGGAGATCACCGGAGCCATTAGCGAGGCCATAGGAAACCGAACACTCGCCGAGGTCTCAGCGTATGCGGAGAAGAAAGGCATTCCCATGCTGGAGGCCTGGCTGCACACCACGCCGGAAAACATGGGCAGCGTGCTCCTGCAGGTCGGCGTTGCGCAATTGCAGCGTCAGCATGCCAAGGTGAGCAAGGACGACGCGGTGACTGCGATCCAGTTGGCGCAGCGATTCGGTCGGCTGAAGTAGGGTCTCTTCCTAGCAGTAGACTTCGACCGGCTCAGTGCGGAACTCACTCATCGCGGCGACAGGCTGGCTGATCGCGGCGAGCACAGGAGAACTCGGAACAGGTGAAGTGGGCAGGGAAAGAGCGGCGGGCATCCCAGACTTTTCCTTATGAAGAAATTACCGGGTGCCTGCGATACAGCAGCGTGGACGCACAATGGTTTGTACCGATTGGCTATGTGGTTTCAGTTGCTCTGAAGGTGCTGCTGCCACCTCACTCCAATAACAAATTCATTCAGCTGATAGAGGCAGAATGTGGGCTCTTCGAGCACATGGTTCCGTGCCCGCAAATCCAGCAGGCACCCATCGTTCTCAATCCAAGCCGCATTAGCGCCATCGATGAGATGAGAATGAAACCCTCTCCAGCAGCTCCACCGCCGGCACCAGTTTCACTGCCAGCAGTGCCCGTTGAGTTTTTCGGCTAAAAGATGGACACCTTGGCTGTCCGTCGACGGCTCGAAGCCCTGGAAGGCCGGGTAAACTATCTCTACCTCTGCACTGCTGGAGTGCCGACGGCTGGTGTCGGTCACGCGGTCCGAACTTCCCGCGATGCTCTTGCCCTGCCGTGGACCATTAACGGCTCTCCGGCTGGAGATGCAGCCATCTTGGTGGATTATGCAGCCATCATGAAAGCCCCGGTGGGTCGGCGTGCCAGCTTCTACGCGCCGCTGACTCGGTGCCGTCTCTCTGAGGCTGCTATCGACGCGCTGGCTGATACAGACATGGATGCCTTTGCTCGGCAGATTGCCGCCAGACTCCCAGAGTTCTCATCGCTGCCTGGGTCGGTGCAGGAGGGGGTTTTCGACATCGGGTTTAATTGCGGTGTGACGGGGCTGCTGAAGTTCCGCCAGATGATTGCAGCACTCAAGCGAGGCGATTATCAGACTGCCGCCTGCCATTCGTTCCGACCCGATCTGGCACCCCCAGGCTGCCAAGCTCCCACGTGCCCTTCGCTAGCTACGAATGCGCTGCTGGTGGGCACGCGCAATTCAGAGATTGCTGCTTTGATCCTGGCCGGGTAGGTTGGTCCATACAACTGCTTCGACCGCCGAGACCGAAGTGGCCCCTTGCACCTGACCGGTGAGAGAGACCAGCTTCTGCTGAGCTGCTTGTCGAAATGCCAGCCAATCGGCGTGGACCTGCTGCACTTGCGCCGCAGAATGCGCAACTATGGCCCAGCTGCCAGCGCTCAGATCCTCGCACCAGAGCAAAGTGGTCCACCCGGAGGGCAGGCCCGGGTTCAAGGAAGCACTCATCGCATCAGACAGATTGCGCTGATCGGTGATTCTACTCGGATAAGTGTGCGGGCTGGCGAGCGCAGAGGAAGGAAAGCTCGACTCAATCGCGGTTTGGCAGTTGATTGACAGAATGGCAATCCGGGCGGCTTGAACGTCCGCCACAGTCAACAGGGATGCCGGGCTGACGGCAACAGGTATTCCGTTCGGTCCAGCCTGGATGACCGCACCTTGCGCTTGTGCGTCGAACAAGGCATTGTACTGATCCCCAGTCAGCTCCAGCGCATCGGCGGGCAGGGTGGGGTGAATTTCGAGGACGTAAAATCCTTGCGTGGTCGGTGAGTAGTAGTAGGTCATGATGAGGCTTCAATTTCCGATTGCCATCCAGCAAACGCCTTGCGATGAGCCGGTTGACGGATAGCTGTTGGTGATCCTGAACTGGGACGCATTGAGTACCGAGACACCGACCGTATACTCGCCCGTCAGTGAGATGACCGAGCCCTTGCAGGCCACAATGAATCCGATGCCGTTCGGAAAAGCGATCGGGTAGTTGTACGTCGTGGTAGCCGACGTCGGTGCGGTTAAGTTTCCCCACTGGAGAATGATGCCGCTCGCAAACCTCTGCCAATTGGCCGACGACGCAAATTGGCCTAAGTTGACGGCGTGACCGGACTGGGTAGCCGGTGCCGTTTGCATGGCGCCGCCATAAGATCCGATCAGAATCCAGCCGCCGTTCCCGCCGTTGATCGTGTTCGAGTACAGCAATTCGACGATGCCGCCGGCTATTAGTTCGCCACCCTGCAGCGAGTTCGTTCCGAGCCCGACAATGGGTTTTGCTGCCAGCCCGTCGGGCGCATATGTGGAGCCACCTGTATTGGCGTGCGAAATGGTGACGTACTGTAGGGCACCGTTCGTAAGCGCGGTGATGGGCGGGACATTGGTAGTGGTGTAAGCATTCACCGCCCCTGTATCGGTGGCGATAGCCGAGATGCGGGCGGCCGTTCGGACTGCGGAAAAGAGATTAGTCTCCAGGGTCGCAATTGTGCCGTCATCGATGGCGGGCTGCGCGCTGCCATCCGAGATGAATTGAGCCAGCATCGCAGCCATGATGCTCGACTGTCGCCAAACCTTGTTGAGCTGCACCGATGGCGCGACGCCGCTGCTAAAACCGTTTGCGATCAGAGTCGAAAGCCCGAGGTACTGTGCCTGGGTGAGGACATTCGCACCAGAACTTGCTGCGAATGGAAGGAAGTCATTTTGAAGAGCCATGCTTAAAGTCCTTAACGGGGAGTGCCCCAGGCTCCGCGGTCGAAGCCTGCAATGAACGAGTTCGAAACATCAAAGCCAAAGAGCGGAGCGAAGTTCACGCTTGTTACCTGCGTCGAAAGCAGTACGCCCTCGGCCTTGACCACCAGTTGGCCGGTAGCCAGCAGCGCCAGAAGCAACGCGGATGGGATCATCCCGGACACGCCGAGCGTGATGGACATGTCGCCGTTGTCCTGCAGGAAGATATATGTAAAAAAGCGGTTGAAAACCGAGTTCAGGATCGCATCGGCAGTACTCAGCGTTCCATCCCAACGGTTAGCCCCGATCTTGGCGAGCAGCAGTTGCCGGTACGTGCGGTCGTCGAGTGAGACAAGGCCCGCCGGAGGATCATACGGACCTTGCCAATTGCCCTGGTCGAAACCAACCGCCGGTGTGTCGAAGGAGAAGAGTACGCCCGAGATCGGAACGCTCAGCTTCCGCGAGAGCCCGACCCACAACCCAACCGCATCGAGCTGGCTGCCCACGGCTACGTTGAGGTCGAACAGGCCCGGCATGCCTGCCAGGGTGTTCTGCAAGTCAGCGAAGCAGTCCGCAATGGCCGATACCATGGCCGTAAACTTCGGCTTACCGGCATGCTCGGACGTAATGAGGGCGGTGTAGTCGCTTGCTTGCGCCATTGTGGTCAAGAAACCGTGATCGTCACGCCCGCGGCGACCGCAACCTGATTAAACGCGATTGCCACGTCCGCGCTCGCGCCATTGATCGTCAAAGCCGTAATTTCGAAGGTGCTTCCATCGGCCGAGCCATTGAGGTTGGCCGGCACGTACATTCGCGTCAGCATGACGCGCTGGCCGATCGCTAGCGTATTGAGGTAAGCAGTAACGGCTGCCTGAATCTTCACTCCGATATCGGAGGTGTAACCGGGCAAGGCGCTCAGCGTGATGGCAACAACAATTGGCACGTTGGTAGGCAGGAAGAAATTGATGATGTGGGGAATGCCATACAGGTCGGTAATGGTGACCGACGTCGAGCCGAACGTCCCCGCACCCGGCGTCTTCTTCGCAGCAATCGCGGCAGCAATCGCCGTCGCACTCCCTCCTTCCACCACCAGTGAAATCGAGTGGCCGGGAACGCCGTTGGCGTCCGGAAAGGACGTGTCATTCTCATAGGCGGCGTACCGAGTAACACCTGGAGTGGCAGCAACGGCTCCAATGATGCCGGCCAGCACAGTGAGCGATGGAATGGCTGTCGATTGCGCCTGGCGAAGGCGAAGTGCCCCATCGGACTCGACCGTTGAGCCTATCGCTGCTGCTGCAGTGTTGTTAACCAACTGCCAGCCCAAGGTGGGAGTGACGACCTGTGTCACAGTGCCAACCTGCGCTGTAATCGCGCCTAGTGTCTCGCACACGGCGGTGACCCTGATCGACCCGCCTGTAGGGATGATAACGGTAGGGGGGAGATCCCACTTATAGCCGGCCGTGTCCTGAACGACGCCATTGGAGATCTTTGTTCCAGCGACTCCGGTGAGGACGAGGGTCACGCTGGAGTTACTGGCGACATTGCGGGTCAGCCCGTTGATCTTGACGACGCTCGAAAGGTTCGCTCCTTGCGCTGTAGCCGGTGAGAACGCGTTATAAACGGCGATCGCGGCCGCGTTCGCATCGTTAATCGCGCTCGCAATGATGGCCAGGAATTGGCCGTCTTGGGAATCGGAGCCGAGGTAGACCGTCGATCCATAAATAGCCTGATACTGCCCCTGCAAATAAGCGAGCACATCGGCATACGCCGGCGCACTGATCCCAGATGCGGTGATGGTCGGAGCGGTCGTAAGAAGGTTAGCCATCAGATTGTGGTTGCAACCGAGACCGGTCCATAGACGGAGGCAAGGGAGACTGAAACCGAAAGTGTGCGGGTTGCCGCATTGAAACTGCTGGAGTAGCTCACAATTTGGTTGACCCCCGGGGTGTCTAAAATTCTCGCCTTGATTACCGCGTCATAGCTCTGCTGGGTGTACTTGCCGAGCACCTCGGTTCGCCAGGGCGTTCCATCTGTCAGGTCCAGGAACCATTCGCCCGTGTGCAGGAACAGCCGGGTCTGCACGGCTTGCGCAACAGCCGCGGCTGAGTCGACCAGGAAGTCACTGCCCGTGCCGAGCGTGTAATCGCCATTGGCGTCCAGCTTCCGATACTTCATAGGGAGCTAATCCACCCGCGATAGCGCTTGATCGTGTCAGGTAGAAGCGGAAACTCTCGGCTGCCTCGACAGAGACCACAGTGATCGATGGCGGGCGCATCCGAGTTGCAGGCCGGACATAAATCCCAGAACAGCCGCCATCGGCAAAGCAGTTTGACTATCCAGCGCACGGTGATGCGGTGATGAGGAATGATCACTGCGGCCCCGGGGCTTGTTGTGCGCGTGTGGACATAAAGTGTTCAGGCGACCAGGTAAGTGCCGCTGATCATAATTGTTTGGCTGCCAAGCGTCCAATTGCCGCCGCTCGCACTGAAAACAACAACTCCAGTACCGGACGCATACGCGAAGAGAGCTTGTGAGGTGGCGTAGTTGCCCCCGCTCACGAGCGAGTTCTGGCCCACCGCGGCGATCGGTAGCCCGACCACTATGGCGACAGCAGCCGTCCCGCCCGTGGTGCAAGACAGGTAGATTTTGAAGTGGACTTGAGGGCCAACGCGCGTGTACTGGGCGTCCTTAATGACGATGTTCGAAACCGTCATATTGCCCACTGCTGACACAGACGGCGTGTAGCTGATCCACGACGCGGGGCCAAACGCGATCTTCTCCGGGTTTTGGTAAAGGAACGACCCTTTGAGGTACGTAGTCCCGGTTCCTGCGCTGTTGCCGAGCACGGTCGCGTACGTCCCGGTCGGTTGCAGGAACAGCGTTCCATAGATATCCGTCGTGATTAGGTAATTCGAGTGGGCATTGTCGTACAGGTAGAAAGTATCGTCCGTCTGCTTGCCCATCTGGAACTTTGCCGTGGCTGTTTCAGAAAAGGTGAGGGCGGCTGCATTGCCGGTCGCTGTCGCATCGACTGTGAGAAACGCATTACCGGCCGCTGCGCGAAAGGTGTTTCCGGCAGTGAAGATGTTGGCTCCGGCGAGAGTAGGTGCAAAAGGCGCGTCGGCAGGAACTAAGGAGCGCAGCGCTGCCGTCCCCGAAGCTCCATCCGGCGTGGCGAGCACGGTATTTGCCCCGCCCGATGGCGTAGGCCCTGCAGGTCCGGTTGCCCCGGTTGGGCCTGCTGGTCCGGTCGCACCAGTCGCACCCGTAGCCCCAGTCGTGCCTTTCGGGATCGTAAACGCGAGAACCGCTGCACTGGTGCTTCCGGTATTGCTGACGCTCGCGTTCGACCCCGCCGCGCCCGTGGTTGTTGACCCGACGCTAACGGTCGCTGCGCTGCCCTGCGGCCCGGTACTGCCGGTTGCTCCAGTTGCTCCGCTAGGTCCGGTTGCACCTGGTGAGCCTTGCGCTCCCGGCGCACCAGTGGCTCCGGTTGCACCCATGGGTCCGATGAGACTGACTCCGGTCGAGGCCCACGAGCCGCTCGCCTTGGGACCGTAGAGTACTTCGGTGGACGTGTTGAGGTAAAAGTCGCCGTTCTGGCCCAACGTCGAGCTTGGTGTCGAAGTTCCATTCCAAACCGTGTTGCCGTTTGTTCCAGGAGTGCCCTGCGGTCCAGTAGCACCTTGCGCTCCTGTAGGACCAGTTGCCCCGGTCGCACCCGTCGGTCCGGCAGGTCCGGTTTGTCCCTGAATTCCCGGCGGACCGGGTGTGCCCGCCGCGCCTGTTTGACCCGTCGCTCCAGCCGGACCCGTTGCGCCGGTAGCGCCCGTTACCCCTTGAGGAATTGTGAAATTGAGGGTCGCTGCGCTCGACGTTCCCGAGTTGGTGACGCTCGCGCTTGTTCCCGCAGCGCCCGTTGTCGTTGGACCAACGCTGATCGTCGCTGCGCTGCCTGCTGGTCCGGTGGCCCCGGTCTGGCCCGTCGCTCCCTGCGGACCCTGCGGACCCGGCGCACCAGTGGCTCCGGTCACGATGCCGGCCGAAGAAGTAATCGTCTGCTGGGCCGCAATGGTTTGAGTCACGGTCACGGCTCCACTAATGGCGACCGTGGGCGCAGTGATGTTCATTCCTCCGGGTGAGGCGACGTTCACAATTTGCCCAGTCGGGTTCAGCTCTATGTAGGTAGTGCCGTCATTGCTTCGGAGCTGCACCGTTGTCGTACTGAGAGCCTTAATCGCCGTTGCTTGCGAGAAAGGCCCCACAATCGCAAACCCATCGGATAAGTCGTGCATGCGTGGCTCCATGGGAAGCTGCACTCCGCCCGATTGCCACCAAGCGTCGATGCACCGTGAAGCCAAAATCACCAGGCACTCATCGCCTGGGGCGACCGGAAAGGTGAGGGTGCACTTGCCGCCCCGCGGAAAGACTACTGGAACATCGGGCAGAAGCGGAAGATTAACCGCCTGCGCCGGGCCTTCCTGCTGCTGCACAATACCCTGGATTGCGGGCTGCACGACAGCAGTGAGTGCCGTGGCATCGAAGCTTTGCACAATGCCGGGCAACGCTGTCCAGAGGCCCGAGCGGAAGCCATCCCAGGCCGTCCGGATTGCCTCTTCACCGTCACTCCAGCGCTCGCGATTATCCACCGTCAGAGTCCATTCACGACTGCGTTGATAAAAGTCGGAGTTGCCGGCGCAGTTCCATTGATCGCTGCACAAATAGCGTCCGTATACCAGGCCTGTCCACGCGAGTCGCCCTCATGCCGAAGGCTGTACACCTTGTAGAACCCATCGCTCGCGAGGCTCGGAACGTAGTCTCCTGCCGAGAGAGGCACCTTGTAATTGGTCGATTGAATCGACGCATTATCGATTTGCAGCACTCGGCCAGTGCGTGCATTGGGGTTGAGCAGCATGCGCACATTCACCCCGTCGATGGTCTGCTCGGGCACCCCGACCATGCCTGTCGTCGCATTCACCACCAGCGCTTCTCCCGGGATGAAGCCCCCCTGGGGAACGAAGTTGACCTGCCCGCCTTCCAGGTGCCAGTCAAGCCCATTGGTTCGACTGAACGATCGCAGGTGATCGCGCGTTGCGCCGTAGAGCACTTTGGCGCGAGGCATCTTGGTGGGCGCCAGTTGCGGAGAGTAGCCGGCAGACACCCCATCCATTGACTGCAAGAGCGACCGCTGCAGATCCGCCTGCGTCCATCCCGCCATGAGAGTGGCGCCGACCGTCGACCAGTTGTACGCAATGTCGCCATCGGCTGCAATCACATCCACGAAAGAATCGATGGCCGACTCGCGCCCGCGGCGGATTTGGGTGATAAGTCCATCGAAGATCATGCCAAAAGGTCCGTTCATGTAGCCAGCGCTGAGCTGCACTTGCGTGCCTTCATCCTCGATCGTTTGCACGGTCTCGTCAGCCAAGTTGTAAATGCGAGTTTCCAGCCTCCGGAGAGTTTGCGTTGTTGCAGATGTGACAGTAAAGCGGATGCGTAGTGCAGAGAGGTCGAGGGCGTTGCCATCGCTATCTCCGACCACCAGGGAGATCTGGCGCAGCCATTGCGACTGGCCGCTCGTGACTGGCGAGAAAGCAACGGCCGAAGAGGTGAAGGTTCCCATCAGTACTAAGCCGTTGTCAGGACAATCTGAATAGTTAATCGAGACGTTTGCAATTAATCTGTTGCCGAAGAGGTTCGCGTCGTGAGTGTTCGCTATTGCAAGCTTTGCCAGAGGAATGTAGAGCCAAAGAGGAAGATCGGTATCGGGACGCTGCTGTTGTGCCTTGTGACCGGTTTGCTCTGGATCTTAGCCATTCCTTTGTATGCGAAGCGTTGTCCCATCTGCTTTTCATCTCCTCGCTCACTTTCCCGCGCTCGCTATTGAGTCACAAAATAGAGATGCGACGTCTGCCCCAGGTTTGAGTACGTCGGGACGGCGGACGCGTTTCCATCGGTCGCAACGAAAAGCTTTCCGCCGATGCCCAAGTACGTATAAGGTGCAAGCAGATTTACGCCGGTCACCAGCGGGATGCCGCTGGCAATCGGGATGCTGTTCGCATCCGCGACGTCAAGGAACCAGCCACCATTGGTCGTGTTCCGCCACTGGACAGTCAACCTGTACTGCACCCCGGCTAACGCGATCGAAAAGCTCTGCGCCTGGCCGGAGAGCGGAATCTCAAAGATCGAAGTTATGATCCACCACCCAGTATCTGGCTGAGAATGCTCTGATTGACCGGCTGCGGCTGCTTACTTCCTCCATCGACAACAGCTCCTGTCGCTTGCGGCGTTGCTTGACTCGCGAGCGGCGGCAAGGTCGTCGTTTGTGTGGCGACGATGATTACTTCTTGAAAGCGGGCTTCCACCATCAGTGCGTTCTCTGACGTTTTGTCTGTGGTGACTGTCAGCGACCGCAGCAGCATGTTCGAATAGGCGCGTTTGCCGGTGACCACATCGAACGGCTCTCGTGCTTCCTGGAGATCGAGCAAGTCCTGATAAGTATCTTCAATGTAACCGCGTCCGGTGATGTCGGTGATGCGGCTCGTAATATCGCCAAGCAAATTCGGGGAAGAGCCGATGGCCCGGCTAGGAGACCAGCCCACGCGCATGGTTAGTTCAGCCGGACGCTTGAAGCAGTGATCGGAGATGGCCGCACCCTGCTCGACCGGATGATTGGTGATCTCCAGCTCGTCGAAATGGACCTCTTCGACCGTGACGTCCGGGAAGATGTTGGCGATCGATCGATTTTGCCGGATCAGGAGAGTGTCGAGTACGCCGGCAGCCGCTCCTAACGCTAGGCCGGGGAGAATGCTTGCCATATCAGTACGCAACCGCCCGCGTATTCCGAATCAGCAGTTGGTTCGCGTTGACTTGCGCATCTCCGACAGCCTTCGCTGTGCGCTGCGGATCGGCAGCGCCGGTGACCGTAGTGGTATTGGTCTGATGGATGGTGACCTGTTTTGACTGGTCGCTTGTTTGGCTCACTGGGCTGGCCAGCATCTCGCCCGCGTAGGGATTCCCAGTAGGTGGAGCACCGCCCAAAGCGGCCGCTGCGCTCAACTGCTCGGCAGTATACGGAACACGTCCGTTCTCAACTTTGATGATCGATTTCATCAGCCCGGCCAGCAGCTGTGAATTACCGAGGTCCAGCTTTTCGTTGGCTGCTACGCCCAGCGCTTTCGCGACTGACTGGATGTAGGCGACCGTGTTGTTTTCGTTCGGGGGAGCGAACTTCGAGATGATGCCCTGGACCGAATCGATGCCCCGCCGAGCATACGACCGCAGCTGGTTCGCCAAAGCTGCCAGGCCTTGCTCAACGGTCTCAAAGACGGCAAATCGTCCGGTCGGTCCAGCTTCTTTGAGGGCGCCCGCCTGTCCATGGAACTCGATGTTGCCCGGATTGTTGTTGCGGATCCCACGTGGCGTTCCCGCTGGAAAGGAGTTGGCTTGCGAGGGCACCGGTTGGAGTTGAGGGGCAGCTCCGCTTGGGTTTCCGTACCGGTCAACTGAGTGTGCGGCTCTCTGGGCCGCGCTCAGCAGTCCTCGGTTCAGCAGATTTCCAGCAGCGGCCCAGTCGCGTCGAGTGATGGCGGCGAGCGCATTCAGCGTGTCGGTGATATTGGCTAGATCGTCTTTGCTGAACAGCTCGAGCTTGAGCTTGAAGTCGAAGTGCAGCGCCTTGGCAAGCTGGCCCAGCGCCTCGACCAGATTGTCGATTGCACCTTTGGCCTTCTCCAGGCCAGGCTCCCACTCGGACCAGTTGATGAAACTTTTTCCACCCTCTTGCCAGACGCGGTAATCATCATAGAGAGCGATAATGGCGGCCCCGAGGGCCGCAATCATACCGACCGGCGACAACAAGAAGCCGAGATTCAGCAGCTTCCACGCTGCTAACAGCCCGCCTATCGTGCCAATCAGTGTCTTGCTGGAAGTGTCGAGCCGCGACCACCAAGCAATAATTCCGCCTACGATCTCCATTGCGCGGCCGCCCAACTGCCCGACGATCCCGATGAGCGACATTGTGCCCTTGAGCACTCGCGACAGGACGTCGCTGATCCACGGAAGATTGTTGATCAGGTTCTGCCGGAGTCGCACCGCGAAGCCGGTGAGTGCCGGTAGAGCGTTCGAGGCCACGCGCATAGCGAGCACCTCCACCGTGGCCCGCACACCCCGCAGCCCGTTCATGAAGTCGTGACTGGCTTTCGCCGCAGATTGCGAGTCGAGCCCGACTGATCGAAGAAGCGCTGTGTATTCGCTGCCGAATTCGCCTAAGCCTTCACGCAAAGCCAGCAGCGTTCGCTCGTCGATCCCGAAGGTTTGCGCGTACGCATTCGCGCGGTAGTAGGGCATCTGCGCCAGGCGCTTGCCTAAATCGTGCAAAATGGCGGAGGTGTCGCGCAGTTCTCCATTGGTCTGTTGAGTCTGAACGCCCAAACTGCCGAGCAGGCCTTCGCCGCCGGGGTTGGTCCGAAGGAAACGCGCCAGGTTCTCTAGTGACCCTTGAGCCGCTTCTGCGGTTGAGCCCATCTGACCGGCTGCGAAACCGAGACTCTGAATGTTCTCCGCTGAGGCCTTCGTGCGGAGTGAGGCGAAGTAGAGCTTCTCTAAGCCATCCGCGACGTGGGAAACAAACTCAATGACTTTGGAGGCAGTCTCCTCCAGCCCTCTGGCCAGCTCCTGCACTTTGACGGTCTGCAGAGCGATCGTGTTGGCAAAGCGACGCTGGCCGCCCTCGTCGATCTTCCAGCCAAGCGAGACCAGAAACTCGCGGATGATGTCAGCGTTATTTGCCATGGTTCTGTCGAGCGGCTACAAGGGCCCGGTTTTCTTCCATCACGTCGAGAGAATCATTCATGAGAGCAAGGTCGGCCAGGTCGAGCGTGCCGTCTTTCAAGCTTTCGTAGCGGCACATGCCTTTGATGACCGGCCGCAAGAGCCAGTCTTCTCCGCCCGGAAGCGAAGCCCACTTTACGGTTGAGCCGGGCTGCCCGTCGCCTGTCCTTTGACGAGAAGCCCTTGCATAAAAGGCCCGAGATTGTCCGTGATCACTTTCACAACGAGCTGGGTCATGACGGGAAGATCGATATCGTCGAACATCAGCGTCTTGCCTGGCGTGTTCCAAACCGAAGTCCAGCTCTGGCCTTGCTGCCGGGAGACCACGCTCAGACAGACTCCATAGACGTACTCACAGTCTGCATCCGGCATCTCAGCCAGCGAGTGCGCGAGCGGACCCAGCGCCTCGGCCAGTGCCGGCAGATGGAGGCCGCTTCCCCCGTCCGCTATCTGTGCGAACGCAGGGAGAAGCTTCGGCAGCAAGGGCGCGATCTTGCGCGAAAGGTGGAGCTGCTGGAAGGCACTGAGCTTTCCGGCCCGGTAGGCGTGCCCGTTCAGTTCAAATTCGAGCATGGGATTTAGTAAGTGCCGAGCACCGAGTCGATGTAGCCGGCGTTAAATTCCCATTCGTTGATCCCGCCCTCTTTGGCATAGTGCAGGTCGGGCTTTTTCTTGAACGCAACCGAGCGGCAGGAGGTGATATCGCCATTCGCCGAATTGGTGACGGTGATCACGTTCTGGCCCCAGAGTGCGCTGGAAAGGGTCTGCGCATCGTAGAGCGCCTGCAGCTTTGCGTTCTGCGGGCTCGTCTTGAGCAGCCGAACGGTGACCGTCCCTGACTTGTCGACAATTAAGTTGTGCATCGCTGTTCCGTCTGCGCCGATGGTCATCACATCGCGTTCTGCGTTGGCGACGATATCGATGCCCTCTTCGGCGGTGCCCGCTCCATAGCCGAGAGAGAAGACTCCTCCCGGCCCGGTGATCGAAGCTTGTACATCAAGGAAAGAGTAAGTTGCCATATAGGTCTGTGTCTCCTGTCTTCGGTTTATTGCTTTACTGATTGACGTTGATCATCACGTTGGCCGTGTGGATCGCGCCGCCCAGCTTCAAGGCACATTGAATTGTGGGCGACTTGCGTGCTGCGCGGTCCGCCGATGACTGAGAGGCGACGGGCGGAGCATAGACGTAGTAGCCCTTGGATAGGGTCTGCCCGGAGACGATGGCGCCAAAGGCCGGCCCGGTCCAAACGCCTGGCCCGGCTAAACCATCGCGCACCGCCGCTTCCAGGCTGGCCTCGACGGTCGTTACGATCTGATTGACGCCGGCATCGGTCTGCGGCACTTTCGTTGTGCTCGTGTACAGCAGATTGAAGACGGCCGTCTGGACATTGTTTTGTAGCCAGTCGACGCCCACGATGGTGTCGATGTACTGACCGCTTGCGCAGACGCCCCATTGAATGATGGCTGTCGCATTGTTATAGGCGACAAAGACGTTGCAGTTCTTACCCTTCAGCGTCGTCGCCTGAGTCTCGGTCAGCGTTTCCGCTGCAATGCCGGGCTCGGTCTTGTACATGAGCGTGATTGTCGAGTTGTTGGCTGTGAAATCGACAGTCGCCTGCCGCGCGAAGAGAGAAGCGGCTGCATACGGGCTTGAGGAGGAGTATTGGACGAAAGTGTGGTTATAGCCGAGCGCCTGCAACTGGCTTGCGATGTCGCCGTTTTGCGTGGGATCGATCGCATTGACGTCCTGCGTGGTGACTCCGAAGAAGCGCTGCGGGTTCGAGGCTTCGATGTAGCCAGCCACGGCCACGATATCGGCACTGGCCGGGGTCGGATACGCGATGACCAGCCCATACCAATTCCCTGAAGCGGCCGCTAGTGCCTGCACCGCGGCCAGCATGGACTCGGGTGCAATGCCAGCCACACTGGTTCCGCCACTTGTTGAGCGAAGCCCTAGCAAGTTGGAGATGTCGGTTCCGCCTGAGCCCGCGGTCGCAAAGGCTACCGAGGAAGCGATGCCCGTGGTCCCGCTAGTGACGTCGAAGCGGCCGTATACCGCATTCCAAACGACAGTGGCAGCCCCAGCCAGCGCGGTCTGAAGCACGGATGCGACGCCGTTCAGATTGGTTGCAGCCGCAAACGACAGACCGGTCAGGGCACGGGTCGTGCCATCGACTGTGATGCTCGCTGAGCCATTGGTGATCGCCGTGAAATTGGTGAGCGCTTGCTGCGCGACCGTCAGCGTCGCCCCATGCAGCACGCCAGATGAAGCCGACTGGGCCCAGCGTCCGACGTACAGCGATGACGGCTGCGGCGACTGAGCGAAGAACAGGCTGGCGGCCAGATACTCAGGCGCGCTCGTACCGAAGTCGTTGGCAACGCTGATCAGCGTAGAGTACTGGCGAATCCGCTGGAAGGTGTCAATGACAGGGGAAGCGCCAAGAAGCAGAAGCGTTCCGAAACTGCGTGTTGCCGCAGCTGTAGGTGAGAGGGAGACCTGGACGGAAACCAGGTCGCTAACAGATAGACCGGCCATGATGAAGTTTGTTTTCTCCGGGAAAGTTGGATTTAGTTCGGTAAGATTTGAACGGTTTCGGTTAACAGAGGTCCGTCAGTCTCGATCTGGACGCTGGCAGCGGCGAGGTTGAGGATCGAGTACGTGCGAACCACTTGCCGTCGCAGCGTGAGCGAGAAGTCGAATCGCCTGATCCACTGCTGATTGACCATTTCGGGAACCGAGCGAATGGGTCCGGCCTCGGCAAAGGCCATACGAGAGGCCCTGAGCGCTTCCAGGTTTTGTTGCAGTTGCAGTCCGTCCCGCGCCTGCGACGCATACTGCTGACCGGTGATGCCATAGAAGCTCAGCAGCACCTCGATGGCAACGTGGCGAGTCACCGTATCGGTTTGGGCAACAGGGTCGTGCACAATGCTCGCGTTCGCGTCCGGCGTGATGCTCTGAATCTGAATGGCGACCCAGTTGGTAGCTGGGTCCGGCTGCTTCGGTATGCTGACCTGCCAGCTCGGGCGCACCATGCTGCCCGGCAAACCCGTTACACCTACGATCAACTGCTGCACAATGGCTTCGAGGTTCGCGTCTGCGGCTGGATCCCCGGACGTGGGAAGAAGATATCCGCCAGTAGAGCTGTCACCCATTTGCGACCACCACGCCGCCCGAGAGAGGAAGGAGCTCGCACCGTGCGCCCACAAATCCTCGGCCCCAGGCCGAGTAGTCGTTCACGTCAGTAACCATGTACTGACGGCCTTGCCATTTCACCAGGTCTGCATCCTCGCCTGACTGCCCGTCGCGAAGAATGAATTTGGTGTGGATCGTGATGGACCCTTTAATGTAGGAGCCCGCTGCCAAGCGCTCGAGCACGTCGCCGGTGTCACTGGTCACAACGCCCGAAAACGGGATAGTAGTCGAGGTATTGACGGCAAGGCCGTCATTGCCAACTACCTGCGTCTGCCGCGTGCAGACGAGCGAATAGTCGGCCAGATCCGGATCTTCCAGCACTTCGGTGACGTCGAGGAACGGCATCTACTTGTTGCGAATAACGTAGGTCAGGGAATTACGAAGCTGTCCGGTGTCGATCAGAGGCTTGGTGCCTTTGCGTCCGCGTCCGCGGCGAGCGGCCAGCGTGCTTTCCGCCAGGGCTTCGAAGGGTCCGGTATTGATCTTGGCTCGCGCCCCATTCTGCCCGATGAGACCCGCTGCATGGAGAGCTTTCTCGGCATTGACTGCCGATCCATCGAGCGCCGCGATCGCTCCCCGGCCCAGCGTGTCTGCAATCTTGTCTCCAGCGTCCCTGACTCCTGGAATGAGAAACGGCCGCGGCGGAATGCCGTGCACCGATCCGTTTTCCTGGATATATCCAATGACCGCATTGCTAAGGGGCGAACGCGCAGCGTCGTCGCGTTCTGGCGCGCTATCGGGAATGCCAACAAGCACGTCCTTCTTAGCCAGCTGGTTGATCGCCTTGATCACCCGTTGTACTTTGTCTTTGGAGATTTTGACGCTCAAGAGTTGAAGCGAGGATTACAGCTGGATGGGCCCGGAGCCCAGCATGCGGGCCAGCTGCAGAAAGCGGATTCCATAGGAGGTCATGTTCCAGAAGCCCCCATCGCTCAAGCTGACCGCGCTTGTGTCATTGCTGACGCTCACGCGATCCACGCTCTTCGAGGTGATGGGCCCCGATACCTGGCCAGGCGATGCACCGGTACTTCCCGCCTTTTCATCTCTGCTCGCGATAACCAGGTGATGGGCGGTTGCGAGTTCAATGCCCATGTCTGCCAGCTCCGCCCAGCGTGTCGCATCGATCAGCACCGTAGCGAAGTTCATCCAAAAACTGATAGAGCCATCGCTGTAGGTGTTGGCGTCTGCGAACTCTGGAAAGTCGCTGCGGAACTGGGAAGGAGACGACATCCGCGGTGGCTATTTCTTGCCGGCGAACCGGGATAAATCGTCCAGGTTGTCCGGCGTGAGATACGAGGACTGCTTGACCGCTTGTGCTTCAGCGTCCTTCTGTGCCAGGTACTCAAAGATCTGCTCAGGTGATCGAGACGAGAAAGCAGGCTGCGCATTCAAAGCGTTGATGGCTTCGCGTAGCAGCCTCTCTCGTTCAGCGGGGCTGGAGGATTCCAGCAGAAACTCGATGGACCTCGGCATTAGCTGCTCTTCTTCGGCTTCACAGCCGGGTCGGAGCTGAAGGGCTTCTGCTGGTCAATGGGTTTGGCTTGCGGGTCGAGCGAGACAGGCTTGGCTCCTTCGCCCGAACTGGGAAGCATTTCCTCGGAAGTGGCCGCCGTGGCCAATTGCGCATTCGCCGGCTGGCTGCTCAGCGCATCGACCATCGCGTCCTGCACTACCGGACGCTCCGGTACGACTCCGGTGGCCAACGTGTGTGCCGTCTGCCCGGCATGCGGGAACGAAGCTACTGGCGTCGACGGCGTTTCGGCTCCTTCGCCCTTGAGGTGTGCCTTGGTATACCAGTGCTCGGCAACTTCCGGCTCGACTTCGTATTTGCCTGGCACGAAGCTCCTCTGGTTGCCATGGCTGACGGTCAGCGTGAATGGTTTGACTACTTCAATTTCTGGCATGAGATTCCTTCTGTTACTTGGACCCTAGCAAGTTGGAGTGATCCGGCGCAATTACCCCTAGATCCCGTCTAGGTATGCGATTGTCTCGGGGTAGACCATTTCCACTTGCCCCAGGCGGCCGAAGTAAGTGGTGATCTGGTACAGCGAGCGGTTCTCGAGCGGCGTCCGCTGCAGCGGTACCAGCGGATACCGTACGCGGTTCCGGTCCTTGGTGTAAACGAGAACGCGATCGGTGCCACCGGCGCCTGCGCCGGCAAGCCACTTGAGCGGCTGTACGTTTAGCGGCCGGCCATTGATGGCATTCGAAAGCGAGTTGATGCGTAGGAACTCGACCACGCTGACGTTGCCGGCGCTCGACACTTTATTGGCGACCAGCTGCCCGAACTGCACCGGT